>JAISNS010000226.1 GCA_031276105.1 Dysgonamonadaceae bacterium | reverse complement strand
TCGGAGATATATTGTTTATTTTTAGTTTATTTGCCTATGAAAGTCTTAAAATTCGGCGGAAACGCTATTGCTACCGCATCACAGATGCAAGCCTTGGTCAATCTTCTTAACAATAAGGAGAAAAAAATGGTTGTTTTTTCTGCTATTGCCGGAACATCCAATACTTTAAACGAAATTTCCGACTATCTCTATAAAAAAAATCCGGATGGGGCGAATGAAATGATCAACCTGCTGGAACAACAGTATCAACACTTGATAACGGAACTTTTCGCTACCGAAAACAGCAGGAAAGCCGCCGCGGAATCAATTGCCGTTCATTTCAATACCATCCGCGAGTTTACAAAAGACTTGTTCACCCTGTTTGAGGAAAAAGTTGTTTTAGCACAGGGCGAACTCATTTCTTCGGAGTTGATGTGTTTTTTATTGTCTGAACAGGGATTGAAGGTCGCGCTTCTTCCGGCTCCGGAGTTCATGCGGACAGATAAAAATTCCGAACCCGACCCGGTGTATTTAAAGGAAAAGTTAGATAAACTCCTGCTCGCGCATCCCGACGCCGATATTTATATAACACAAGGTTGTATCTGTCGCAATGCTTACGGCGAAATTGATAATCTCGAACGCGGAGGCAGCGATTTGAGCGCTTCGCTTATCGGAGCCGCTATTCATGCCGAAGAAATCCAAGTCTGGACGGATGTTGACGGTATGCAAAATAATGACCCTCGTTACGTTGCACATACCTCGCCCGTGCGTAACCTGCAATTCGAAGAAGCTGCCGAACTGGCTTATTTCGGCGCTAAAATCCTGCATCCGACTTGTATTTTACCGGCTAAACTGAACAATATACCGGTTCGCCTGTTGAATATCTTGCAGCCCGACGCGCCGGGAACGCTCATTTCCAATCGTCTGGAAAAAAGGCAAATAAAAGCGGTGGCCGCTAAAGACTATATCATCGCCATTAAAATTAAATCGGGACGGATGTTGCTGGCGCACGGATTCCTGCGGAAAGTGTTCGAAATATTCGAATTTTACCAAACCGCTATCGACATGGTTGTAACCTCCGAAGTCGGCGTTTCGGTAACGATTGATGAAGACAGATATTTGCCGGATATTCTCAACGACTTGAAAAAATACGGAACCGTCACCGTCGAAAAAAATATGACGATTGTCTGTGTGGTCGGCGATTTAGACTGGGACAATGTCGGTTTCGAATCGAAAGCCATCCATGCGTTGAAAGATATTCCGGTGAGGATGATATCATACGGAGGAAGCAATTATAATATCTCCTTCCTGATAAAATCGGAAGATAAACAGCGTGCATTACAGGCATTAAGTGATAATTTATTTTAATACAATTATATGAAAGGAAATTTTCCCTTAGATAAGTTAAAAAATATACAAACACCATTCTATTTTTACGATACCGGTTTACTAAGAAATACAATCCATGCCGCTAAAAGCGCTGCCAATAAATACAACTATCACATTCATTACGCCGTTAAAGCGAATGCCAATCCACGTATCCTTTCCATAATCAGGGAAAACGGTTTCGGAATCGACTGCGTTAGCGGCGGCGAAATACAGGCCGCCTTAAATGCCGGATTTCCTGCCGGGAAAATCGTTTTTGCCGGAGTCGGAAAAGCCGACTGGGAAATAAACCTTGCCTTAGACGCTTCCATAGCTTGTTTCAACGTCGAATCGATTCCGGAAATGGAAGTTATCCACAGTTTGGCAAAAGCCAAAGGCAAAACGGCGTCGATAGCCTTGCGAATCAATCCCGAAATCAACGCACATACACACCATCATATTACTACCGGATTGAAAGAGAATAAATTCGGCATCAATTTAGACTGCTTGGATACGACGCTTGATAAACTGGAAACACTTTCTCACGTGAAATTAACCGGACTTCATTTTCACATCGGATCGCAATTGACGGATTTGGAACCTTTCATGGCCTTATGTTCCCGGGTAAACGATATTCAAAAACAGTTGCTAAAGCGCAAAATCATCGTTGATATTATTAATTTCGGAGGAGGCTTGGGCATTGATTACGAACATCCGGACAGGAATCCTATCCCCGACTTCCAAGCCTATTTTGAAGTATTCTACAAGCATTTTCCGGCTTATCCTCATCAACAAATCCATTTCGAACCGGGACGATCCATTGTCGGCCAATCCGGATCATTAATATCCAAGGTTTTATACGTAAAAGAAGGTTCTTCCAAAAACTTCGTCATTCTGGACGCCGGTTTTACCGAACTCATCCGTCCGGCTTTCTACGAAGCTTATCACAAAATAGAAAACCTCTCATCCGGCGAACAGCCTGAAACATACGATGTTGTCGGCCCTATTTGTGAATCTTCCGACTGTTTTGCCCGGCAAATCGACCTGAACAAAACACAAAGAGGCGATTATATAGCCATCCGTTCGGCGGGCGCTTACGGCGAAATAATGGCTTCACAATACAATTGCCGCCGCTTGCCGGCCGCTTATTTTTCCGATTTATTATAAATTGAAAAGTATGTATATTCTTTTTGATACGACAACGATAATACTGCTTGCAACATTATTATTCTTTCTGGTAATCCAACTGGTTTATTACTGGGGGTTCCTTGCACGCCCGTATTATTACCTGCAAAAAATAAGGAAAAACAAAATTATTTTTCCCAATTTGCAGCCGCCGGTTTCGGTTATTATTTACGCAAGGAACGAAGCTACCGGTTTGCAGGCTTTTCTACCGTCTGTTTTGGAACAGGATTATCCGGAATATGAAGTCATTGTCGTCAACGACGATTCTTCAGACAATAGCGAAAACATTTTGAAACGTTTGCAGGCGCAATACCCGCATTTGTACTATACTTACATTCCGCAAGGAACGAAAAACCTGTGCCGGAAAAAATTGGGACTTACTCTTGGAATTAAAGCGGCAAAACATGCAACCTTGCTGTTTACGGAAGCAGACAGCCGGCCGGTAAGCAGCAACTGGATAAACTGCATGAGCCGCCATTTGAACGGCGAAAAGACAATTGTACTCGGATTCAGCGCGTTAGAAAGACGTAATGCACTGAAACACAAATATGCTGCTTTCGATTATTTTTTTGTTAATCTGCAAATGGCCGCAATGGCTTTATTGAAAATTCCTTACGGCGCCAACGGCAGAAATCTGGTTTATCGCAAAGAATATTTCGATTCGCAGAAAGGATATTCCCGTCGCCGACATCTGCCGGTAGGCGAAGACGACCTTTTTGTCAACGAAATAGCAACCAAAGAAAATTTAGCTGTAGAATTATCGCCCGAAAGCCTTGTCTTCGCTCAATGGGACGAAATGTTCGACTGGAAATGCGCGAAAATCAGCCGGGTAACAACCCAACATTTCTATAAAAAATTACCGGTTTTTCTTTGGCGAATCGAATTATGGAGTCGTTTATTTTTTACGGCAGCCTTTTTCGTTTGCCTGTTTTACAATATTCGGAATATAATACTGCCCTTATCCGCTATATTGGCGCTTTCGGGCAGACTTTTTTCCCAATTATTTGTTATAAATAAAACAGCCGCATATTTGAAACTGGAAAAATTTTATTTTTTATTCCCTTTTTTCGATATAATGCAGCCGATTGTGAATATATATTTCTATATTTACAGGCTGTTTGAGCGGAAAACAAATTATGTTTGGAAATATGAAAAATGACAACGACGTATTCAGAGAATTTAGAGAATCGCTGACAGGATTAAACGGTAATCTGCATGTGCTGGAAACAAGCGTTCCGGTAGAGAAACAGATAGAATATTTTCACTATTCGGAAGAAGTAAGAAAAAACAATCGAGACGAAAGTGTTGATGAACAAATTGATATTCTAAATTCACAGGATTCTTCCCCCGAAGAAACCAAATATGCAATGGCTTTTTTAGCTATATCGGGCGACGTAAAAGCCTATCGCGCTTTGGAGAACTATAACAGGGAACATAAAAATAACAAAGGCAGCTTGAACGATTGGGCGGCCTTGTCTTTGTTGCAGGCTAAAATAACGCTGGAATCCGAACTTTCGGATGAAAAGCAAGTTTTTATCTCTACCGGCTTGGGAGGAGAAGGCCACCGGCTTCGCTTTTTCTCTTTTTTCAAGTCGGCCGGATTGAAACCTTTTTCGGATTATCAACGAGCGTTGATAGAAAAAGAAATACCCTATTATATTCATAAATATCGCGGTATTTTGGAAGAGCAAAAAATTGAAGACGTTTATTTTACCATTCTTTACCTTATTGATTTATCGGTTGATATTAAAAACATGTTATTAGACGCGATAAACGAATGTAACCAGTATGGTAATTTCATCAGTAACAGCTTCATTATTACCAATGTGAAAATCTTCAACGAACGGGATATTCGAAAAGAACTGTCGAAAGCGGATGAATAAAAATTTCTTTATTGAAGCCTTTAAATATGGAATCGTAGGTATTCTTAACACATTTGTAACCGCAGTCGTTATCTGGCTGATGATGCACGCCTTGTTTCATGTCAGAGACGAAAATAATGTGTCGGCGCAAATCATTTCCATCTCCAACATAGCCGGGTATATCGCCGGATTAATCAACAGTTTTGTTTGGAACCGCAAATGGACGTTCAAAAGCAAAACTGCGTGGAAAAAGGATTTCCGCAAATTCATCCTCGCATTTTTGATTTGTTATATTCCTCAATTGTTTATAGTTAACCTTTTGAATCATTATATGCTTATACCCGAAATACAATTGAATGTCTTTCACCATTCATCTATTGTTCCCCCGGCTTACATCTGCCAACTCGCCGGAATTGTTTTTTATACCGTCATGAATTTTCTTTGCAATAAATATTATACATTCAGAAAACAGACAGGATTATGCAAACACTTAGTATTATAGTTCCCTGTTACAACGAGGAAGCGGTCATTGAAACCTGCTATCAGCGCTTAAAATCGACACTTGATTCTTTGGATTTGAAATCGCAGATTATTTTCATCAATGATGGCAGTACCGACAAAACGTACGCGATCCTGGCCGAGATTGCTGACCACGATCCACATGTAACCGTAATCAATTTTTCACGAAATTTTGGTCATCAGGTAGCAGTAACTGCCGGCATTCATCATTGCCGGTCGGATTTAGCCGTTATCATCGACGCCGACTTGCAGGATCCGCCCGAATTGATTCCCGAACTGATTCAATGCCGTGAAAAAGAACAGGCCAATGTGGTTTATTGCGTCCGTAAATCCCGATTAGGAGAAAGTAAATTCAAACTGTGGTCGGCTAAAGTTTTTTACAGGGAATTAAATCGCCTGTCGGAAGTCAAATTTCCGTTAGACACCGGTGATTTCCGCCTGATTGACGCAAGAATTATTCAAGAATTTAACCGTTTCAAAGAGCGGGGCAAATACATTCGGGGATTGATTTCGTGGGTAGGTTTCAAACAAATCCCATTCTACTACGAACGGGAAGCTCGCTATGCCGGAGAAACTAAATATCCTTTGAAGAAAATGTTCTCCTTCGCCTCAAAAGCGCTGGTTTATTTTTCAAGGAAGCCATTGCAAATAGCTGTCAGTTTAGGATTTACCTCTGTTTTTGTCGGCGTATTGATGGCTCTTTGGTATATTTTTGGAAAAATATTCGGTTACACCAATGCCGAATCGGGATGGACTTCCATCATGATCACCATTATCTTTTTCGGAGGCGTACAATTGCTCACTATCGGCGTTTTAGGTCAATATATCGGGATCCTGTTCGATGAAGTAAAAGAACGCCCCGAATACATCATTGAAAATATCGTGAACAATCCGGACGAAATGCAGGCTAAATAAAGGAGAAACTCATAAAAATTAGATTTTTCACATTTAATATGAATATTTACCTGTTAAATTAGCCTTATAAAACGAAAAAAAGAACTATATTTGCGACCTAAAATTTACCCATAGTAAAAAATATTAATGTCAAAAAAAATAAAATAAAATTCAAATGCAAAAAGGACTAATAAAGTTTTTCGCAATTGCGCTTGTTTTGATAAGTCTTTTTTATTTGTCGTTTACAGTGGTGACAAATAAATACTACAAACAAGCAAAAGACTATGCCGGAGGTAATCCGGATTTGGAGAGTTTCTATCTGGATTCTCTGTCAACAGAAAAAGTATGGTTGGGTTATACCCTGAAAAAATGCCGGTCGATGGAAATTACTTTAGGCCTCGACTTGAAAGGCGGTATGAATGTGATTATGGAAATCCGACCGGCCGACGTGCTGAAAGCGCTTTCCGACTATAACGTTGACCCGGTTTTCAATCAAGCCTTAACTAAAGCTACCGAGCTTCAGGCAAAAGGTCAAAACGATTTCATCTCCGCGTTTGCCGCTCAATACAAGGCTTTAGACCCGAACGCCCGCCTGTCGGCTATCTTTGCCACTTACGACTTAAAAGAAAAAATAACCCCGCAAAGTACAAACGATCAGGTAATCGCCGTTTTACGCGACGAAGTAAACAGCGCTTTCAACAACTCGTTCAATGTACTGCGCACCCGTATCGACCGTTTCGGCGTAGTTGCCCCCAATATCCAAAAAATGGAAGGCGACGGACGGATTTCCATTGAGCTTCCGGGCGTTAAAGAGCCTGAGCGCGTGAAAACCCTTTTGCAAGGAACGGCAAACCTTGAATTTTGGGAAACTTACATGGAATCCGAAATTCATCAAACCCTTCATGCCGCCAATACCATTATCCGCGATTCGATTCAAAATACAGCGCCCGAACCGGTTGTTTCTGCCGAAACTACCACTCCGGAAACAGTTGCAGAACCGGAAGTTGCAAAAGCGGAAGAAGACATCGCCGCATTGGCCGATTCGCTCGCAACGAACGAAGAAGAATTGGACGATGCCGTAACGCCCGCCGGTATCGACGACAAACTCTACCCGCTGTTTGCCGTAATGGGAATCAGCCCGGTGCAAACAAACCAAACGCCCACCGTAGCGGTTGTGAAAAAATCGGACATGCTTAAAGTCGATCAGTTCCTGAACAATTCGCGCGTAAAAGCATTGTTCGAAACCAATCGTTTAAGCCTGAAATGGGGAGTTAAACCGGTAGATAAAGAAGAAAATTTTTACGAATTAATCGCCTTAAAAATAAATTACATCGACGGCAAAGCCAAACCGGTATTGAGTGGAGATGTGGTTACCGACGCTCGCGACGACTTTGGCCAACATTCCGCTTATGCCGAAGTAAGCATGACGATGAACAGCGAAGGCGCCAAAGTTTGGGAACGCCTCACCGAAGACAATATCGGCAAATGCGTTGCCATCGTGCTGGACAATCACGTTTATTCGTATCCCCGCGTACGGGTCAAAATTTCCGGAGGACGCTCCCAGATTACCGGTAATTTCACCCCCGAAGAAGCCAAAGACTTGGCCAACGTATTAAAATCAGGTAAAATGGCGGCGCCGGCCTATATCGTACAGGAAGACGTTGTCGGCCCGTCGTTGGGACAACAGGCTATCAACCAGGGATTCCTTTCCTTCGTCGTCGCGCTGATAATCCTGATGCTCTATCTGATTGTGATGTATGGCGTTAAACCGGGAATGATTGCCAACGGCGCTCTCTTGCTCAACCTCTTCTTTACGCTGGGCGTAATGGCCTCTTTCCACGTCGTATTAACCCTGTCGGGTATTGCCGGTATTGTGTTGGCATTAGCCATTGCGGTCGATGCCAACGTGTTGATATACGAACGGATCAAAGAAGAAATCAGGGGAGGCAAAGCGCTGAAGAAAGCAATAGAAGAAGGTTATCAAAAAGCGTTTTCCGCTATATTCGACGCCAACTTAACATCGCTTCTTACCGGTTTCATTCTGGTGGTTTTCGGCACAGGCCCCATCCGCGGATTTGCTTTCACATTGATTATCGGTATTGTCATATCATTCTTCACGGCGGTATTCTTAACCCGAATCGTTTACAACGGCTTGCTGGAAAAGGGTAAATTAAAAGAATTGGCTTTTACGACGGCAGTTTCCAAAAACTTCTTAGTCGATCCCAAAGTTGATTTCCTGAAAGGAAGAAAAGTTCTTTATACGCTTATTATCGGCCTAACGGTTATTTGTATTGCCTTATTCCAATTCCGGGGTATGAATCAGGGGATTGATTTTACCGGAGGCCGCAATTATAAAGTGAGCTTCGATCAACCGATTAATACGGTGGAAGCGCAACAATTGCTGGATCCTTATTTTGAAAACCATACGCCGAGTGTAATCACGATTGGCGCTTCCAACCAGGTGAGGATATCTACGAACTACAAAATAGAATCGAACGAACTGAATGTCGATCAAGAAATTACGCGGAAGATTTACGACGCTTTGCATGCGTTCTTACCGGAAGGAACGACTTACGAAGCATTTGTCAATCCGGATAATAATTACATTTTAAGTTCGCAAAAAGTAGGGCCAAGCGTTGCCGACGATATGAAAACAAGCGCAGTTTGGGCGATTATCTTTGCTGTGATAGCGATCGGGTTGTATGTTTTTCTCCGGTTCAGCGATATATCTTACAGTGTGGCTACGATTATCGCGCTCTCTTTCGATTCCCTGTTTATCATTGGCGCCTATTCGCTTCTGTGGGGTTTTGTTCCCTTCTCGTTGGAAATCGACCAAACGTTTATCGGAGCTATTCTTACCGTTGTCGGATATTCGGTTAACGACAAGGTGGTTATCTTCGACCGGGTACGCGAATATACCAAGCTTTATCCCAAGCGGGAACGATACGAAACATTCAATGCTTCATTAAATTCGACGTTAGACCGAACGTTTAATACATCATTCAGTACCTTGCTCGTATTGCTGATTATCTTCTTCTTTGCCGGCGAATCTATTCGCAGTTTCTCTTTTGCCATGATTTTAGGAGTGATAATCGGAACAGCTTCTTCGCTCTTTGTTGCAGCTCCGATTGCATTCGAAATGCAGAAACGGAAAAAGAAAGCAATAGAAGATGTGAAAGCTAAAAGGTAATCGTCTGTTGGAGTTATAAGTTAAGAGTGGCGCGAAGCGCAGCTGATGGAACACGGATTTTATTCCTGTCATCCCGCGCTTGACGCGGGATCCCCTGAACAACGTACTGATGATTATCAGGGGATTGCGGGTCAAGCCCGCAATGACAGGAATAAACTTATAACTCCTACAAATTATTTTTTCCTGCGTTTGGCGATAATAAAGAATCCGTATCCGATTCCGGCGATAGCTACGACTTCCCAGCCGTCTTTCACCGGAGAGATTTTGTTTGCCAGACCGCTGTCGTCTTGATTTTCTCTACTGCCGGCGCGAAACAGACCGCGGTTGTCATTGTTGCCGGTCGAATTTTCATCTTCGTCTCCGTTTTCCGAAGCTTCTACGTTTCGGCTGTAAATGCCCTGCGCAAAAATGTTTGTATCCGCGATAAACGGGTTGACTGCCAA
>JAISNS010000184.1 GCA_031276105.1 Dysgonamonadaceae bacterium | reverse complement strand
AAGCAATTCAAACAGAGAGGAAGAAATATATCCTTTGTACTTTTTCCTCTTTTTGCCAAATTCTTAAAAACTTTGTTACGATAAATGCGTTTATTGTGGCAAACCTCTATTTTGGTACTATCGATGAAAGTTATACCGGTACATTTACCGAAGCAAACGGTATTCAACAAAGAACATCATGGTTATAAAAACACGGTGTTCAATTTGAATAAAGCGATTGTATGACAGGGCTTTTGGAAATTCTTTTCTCAAATGGACACAGATGTAATGCAGATAAAAATGCTTGAAGTTGTCGAAAGTTCCGAAATGATAAAGGAGGAGAATAGGGATAATTTCACTCTCGGACATTCCACAGGGACGATTGCGGTGTTTCTTGCCGTCTTCCGGCAATTGGGGCATTTTTGCTAATTCTTTTGAAAATTCTTTGCAGAAATCGTCAACTATACAAAAAATTTCGGTAATTTTGTTTGTGGTAAGTAAACTCATATATTTGATGTAAATGTTTAACTTTCAATTACAAAATTACAAAAAAATAAGGAATACTTACCACTTTTTTTTATTTTTCTTATCCAAAACTCAGGTTATTTGCAAATTTTGTGCGGATTTTCTTCAAAGATTAAAGAAAATTCTCTAATTTTGCCGTCATTTATTTTTAGTTACTATATATATGATGAAAATTTCGCTTAAAAATAATATTTCAAACATCTTTTTTAACTTCCAAAATTTGGAAGTTAACGGATATTTCTTAGAGAGAGAGAGAGAGAGAGAGAGAGAGAGAGAGAGAGAGAGAGAGAGAGAGAGAGAGAGAGAGAGAGAGAGAGAGAGAGAGTTTTAAATTTAAAGAGGAACTGCGCGCGCGCGAATATAATAAAAATTTAAATAAAAAAAAAGTTGTAGTACGAATGAAATTTCGTATTACAACTTTTTTTTTTGTGCCCGTATCTCATGGAATATAAAAACATTAAGAATAGCTTTAAGAACAATTAAATAATAATTAATTTATGCAATATGATGAATTTAAACACGAAGAAAAGAAAAACGATTAATTGGAGCAATATGCGGAAATTGCTGTTTAGCGTATGTATATCCGTTTGTACATTTTCGCTGTTTGCTCAAAATGTAACGGTAACCGGTGTGGTGAAAGACGATACCGGCGAACCCCTGCCGGGAGTAACCGTATCCCTCAGGGGTACCACCCGCGGGGTGATTACAGATTTGGACGGAAGTTTCAGTATCGGAAACCTGACGCCCGCCAGTGTCCTGGACATTTCTTTTATTGGATTCGAAACCTTTACGCTGACAGTGGGAAATCAGCGGAAAGTGGATGTAACTCTCCAGTCGAAAACCGACGAACTGGACGAAGTAACCATCGTGGCTTTCGGAAAACAAAAAAAATCAAGCGTGGTTTCTTCTATCGAAACGGTGAAAATATCCGATTTGAAGATACCGGCCAGCAACCTGACCAATGCTTTAGCCGGTAGAATTCCCGGCGTTATTTCTTACCAAACGAGCGGAGAGCCGGGCGCCGACAATGCCCAATTCTTTGTGCGGGGTGTTACTACTTTCGGCTACAAAAGCGACCCGCTTATCCTGATCGACGGCTTCGAAGCTACAAGCAACGACTTGGCGCGGATACAACCGGACGATATTGAGTCCTTCTCCGTACTGAAAGATGCTTCTGCCACCGTTTTGTATGGAGCGCGCGGAGCTAATGGCATCATTATGGTAAATACCAAAGGGGGACGCGAAGGCACAGCCAAAATCAACGCCCGGGTGGATGTACATGTAGCCGCTCCCACAAGAATGAACGAACTGCTTGACGGCGTCTCGTACATGCGGCTCTATAATGAAGCATACGCTTCGAGGAATCCCGGCACAAGCGCTTATTACAGCGAACAGAAGATACAATCAACCTTGCAAGGAGAAAACAGGATGGTTTATCCCAATACGGACTGGTATGATGTACTGTTCAACAAGCAAACGATCAATACCAAAGCCAACCTGAACGTGTCGGGAGGAGGCAAAGAAGCTACTTATTATGTTGCCGGAGGATTTGATAATGAATCCGGACTGTTGAAAATGGATAAACGTAACAATTTCAATAACAATATAGATATCAACCGGTTTCATATCCGGAGCAACGTTATCTTCAAACTGACTTCCACCACAATGCTGGATACAAGGATACAGGGACGTTTTGAAACTTATACGGGGCCGTATAATCAGGCAAGCGACATTTTCAGGATGGTGATGAACTCCAATCCGGTAGATTTCCCCGCCGTATATGAACCGGACGTCGCCAACATCTTTACCGACCATACGCTTTTCGGAAGTCTCTATACCGCAAGCGGCCTCAAACAAAATGCTTACGCCGAAATGGTTAAGGGATATGAAGATCGGAACGAAAGCACTATCACGGCACAGGCAACCCTGATGCAGGACTTGTCTGCGATTACCGAAGGATTAAAAATACAGGCGAAAGTATCGGCAAATACCTGGAGCTATTATTCGGCAAAGAGAAAATTTGACCCCTATTATTACGATGTAGCTTATTATAACCAAATTACAGGGATGTATTACCTTTTTGCCCTGAATCCAACCGGTGGAAAGTCTTTCCTGGGTGATGTGGAACCTAAACGCGACGCCAGCGCCCACTATTATTTTGAAGCGCGTTTGAACTGGGACCGCAAATTCGGCAAACATTCGGTAGGAGCCATGACGGTAGGCATTGCCGAAGAATATCAGTTAACCAGCGGAAATAGCGGTGACATCTACGAAACACTTCCCGAACGCAACATCGGAAATTCGGGCAGGCTGACATACGATTACGATTCCCGCTATTTTCTTGAATTTGCCTACGGCTACAACGGTTCGGAAAAGTTCACCGGCAGTAAACAGTTCGGCTTTTTCCCTTCATTAGGCCTCGGATGGTTGATTTCCAACGAATCTTTTTGGAAGCCAATGAAAAACAGCATCGGCTTATTGAAACTGAAAGCCAGCCGCGGATTGGTTGGAAACGACGCTATTGCCGGCAGGAAAGACCGCTTCTTCTTCCTTTCGAATATTGCCATCGGAGGCGCCGGCTACCGTTGGGGCAACACATTCCAAAATACGTACAGCGGCTATACCATCAGCCGTTATGCCAATCCGGACATCACATGGGAAGTGTCGGACAAATATAACCTGGGAATGGAAGTCGGATTTTTCAGGGATGAATCGTTAAAGTTTCAGATAGATGTTTTCAGGGATACCCGCAGCAATATTTACTGGCCCAGGGAAAATTACCCTTCCACTGCCGGATTTGAGGCCAAAATCAGTGGGAATGTAGGTGAAGTAGAATCGCAGGGGATTGACGCTTCCCTTGATTTCCAACATTTCTTCAATAACGATTTCTGGATGACCGGGCGGGCGAATTTCACCTATGCCACCAATAAGATCATTGAAATGGATGAACCGAATTATCCGGATGAATACCTGAAAAAAGCAGGCCGCAATCTTTCCCAACCGGAGGGTTTGATTGCCGAAAGGTTATTTATCGATCAGGCCGAAATAAACAATTCCCCTACGCAAGGCTTCGGGCCGCTGATGGCCGGCGACATCAAATACAAGGATGTGAACAATGACGGCAAGATTACCGACAACGACAGGGTACCCATGGGGTATCCCACTACGCCGGAAATACAGTACGGTTTTGGCCTTTCGACAGGATACGGGAAATGGGACTTTTCGTTCTTTTTTCAGGGAAATGCAAGAGTATCGTTTTTTATTGATCCGAGGGGGACTCGCTGGGAAAACGAGCAGTGGAAATACGGTATAGCGCCCTTTGTCGATCAGCGCAATGCGCTGAAAATAATTGCCGATGACCATTGGAGCGAAACCAACCCCAATGTACATGCTTTTTGGCCGCGTTTGTCAACAACCCTGATCGAAAACAATGTGCAAACATCATCCTGGTGGCTGCGCAACGGTTCGTTCCTGCGGATGAAAACCATTGAATTGGGTTATAATTTATCGGGTATCAAAGCCATACACCTCCAAAGCAGCCGGATCTATTGCAGCGCCGAAAACCTGTTCGTTATCAGCGCCTTCAAACTGTGGGATCCGGAAATGGGAAGCAACGGACTGGGATATCCCATCAACCGGAGATTTAATGTAGGTATTCAACTGTCTTTTTAATCACAATTAAACGATATATATAACGATGAACAATCAATCATTTTATAAGAAAATACGGCGCTCATTCGCCGGAATGTTTACGATACTCGGCCTGTTGGCCGGAATGTCTGCCTGCAGCGATTATCTGGATATTGTACCGGACAATACACTGACGCTGGACAAGATTTTTATAAAGAGAGACCAGGCATATTATGCGCTGGCAGATGCATACAGTTACCTGCCTCACGAAGAAAGGGGAGCCGTCTCTACATGGCTGCTGGGTGATGAATATTGCGGTTTTGAAGGCGATAGGGATTGGCACCGTTCGCTTCGCATCATGCGGGGAGAACAGTCGGCTACTTCCCCGGAACTTTGCTGGTGGTCGGGCGGAAAAGGCTCTCAGGACGAATTCCCCCATCCTTCACTGTATGCGGGTATCAGACAATGCAATATCTTTCTCGAAAATATAGATAAAGTAAAGGACATGGGCGATGTGGAAAAAAACGACTGGAAAGGACAGGTTACCTTCCTGAAAGCCTACTACCATTTCCTGCTGCTAAAGGAATATGGCCCCATTGTCATATCCGACCATGCGGTTGCGCCTGATGCGATGGGTGAAGACCTGTTCCCGCGCCGGTCGAAGGTGGAAGACTGTTTCAATTACATTATTCAAACGATAGACGCAGCCATACCGATGTTGAAAGATGACCGGGCGGGAGTCAACGAATACGGACAGGTAGATAAGGTGGTTGCCACTGCCATCAAAGCAAGAGTGCTCCTCTTCAGGGCAAGCCCCTTTTATACGAATAGAGACTATTTTGGCGGTTTTATCGATCACTTCGACGATGAACCGTTTTTTCCGGTAAACGACGATGACGCCAAAAAGAAAACCAAATGGAAGGAAGCAGTCGCTGCCATCGATACCGCTATCAATCGCTGTCTTGCCAACGGAATGGACCTCTATTCATACAATAGAGCGCCTTATACGTACGACAGGAAATTTTTTGAGGAAAATCCGGAAAAAATGCAAACGTATTACAACGTAAGAATGGCTATCGTTGATCCCTGGAACAGGGAACTGATATGGGGTATTTCCAACCTTGATCAGCACCCGTTTCGCGCGGGAGAACTTGCGCAGGGAACCAATATTATGTTACCGCCGGGATATGCCGGCATTGTCAATCAGAATGGAAATGCACATCAAGAATTATCCGCTTCGTATGCCATGCTGGAACGGTTTTATACAAAAAACGGATTGCCGGTGGACGAAGATCGCTCGTTCAATTACAACGAGCGTCTCTCCATTATTACCACTCCGGGGGTGAACGATTCCGCTTTTGCGGGTTATCAGGGACTCATACAGCCGGAAGCCGAAAGCCTCAATTTGTATTTCAACAGGGAAGTGCGTTTTTATGCCAACATGGGTATTACCGGAGGATACTGGCGATCGCACGAAAACCTGATTACCACGCGCTTTTATGCCGGTAAGGAAGGCGGATTCCAAACCATGTATGGCAAAAATTACAATCTTTATTCCGGTATCGGCATTCAAAAATGGTCGCATCCGGAAACCAAAGCAGGAGATTGGTCGCGATCCGTCCTCTATCCGTATCCCTTGATGCGTATGGCCGACTTATACCTGATGAAAGCCGAAGCGCTGAACGAGTACCTCGACGCCCCAACGCAGGAGGTGTATGACGCAATCAATAAAGTACGCCGCAGGGCAGGCATTCCCGATGTGGAAGTAGCCTGGTCGTCGCCCGATGCAAAAACGCCGAACAAACACGCTTCCAAAGAAGGCATGCGCGATATCATCCTCCATGAACGCAGCATCGAGCTGGCGTTTGAAGGCAGCAGGTATTGGGATATGGTTCGACACAACCGGGCAATATCTACCTTTTCGGCCCCGGTTTATGGCTGGGCGAACAGAGAAGAAACGGCAAGTACATTCTTTGTGCTGCAAACCAAGCAGGTAAATAAAATTTCAAGCACCTCGCTTTTGTTTCCAATCCCTGAAAAGGAATTGAATATCAACTCAAACCTCCGTCAAAATCCGGGATGGTAAGAATCTTTTAATAATTAAATATAACAAAGAACAATATGAATAATTATATCCAATCCAAATGCTGTTTTTCCCTGCGGGGAAAAGGAATGATGGCTTTATTGCTCCTGCTTTTTCTGGGACTTGACGCCTGCGATGAACAACGGTTCGAAATCGCTTCCAATGATAAGACGCCTCCGGGAGTGCCCGTACTGAAGAAAGAACCCCTCCCGTTTAACGGCGGAGCAAGATTGTATTATGTTGTCCCCGACGACGAAGATGTGATCAGCGTGGATGCGCAATACGTTACTTCAACCGGTCAAACGCTACGCTTCTCGGCCTCTTATTTTACCGATTCGCTGGATATATACGGTCTGAGCGATACGATTAACTACGTGGTGCAGTTGTATGCCGTTGACCGGGCGGGTAACAAATCGAGGGCAGTGCCGGTAAACGTGAAACCACTGGAAGCCGCCATTCATAAAGTAGCAAAAACCGTGTTTGTAAAACCTTCTTTCGGAGCGCTTTTCATCGACTGGCGGAATGAACTTCAACAGGATGTGAATGTGTATGTCGATTTTGATTTCATGCAAAACGGCCAACGGCGCAACCTTACTTCGGTATTCTCCTCCAATAACATTTCCGAACACAGGTTTATCTCCAACTTGAATCCCGAAGAACCCGTAAATGTGCGGATACAGGTAGGCGATCTCTACGGAAACCGTTCCAATACAATTGATATGGGGAAAATGGAATTGCTTTCCGATAGCCGGATACCCAAAGATAAATGGTCCTTGCCGGCAAGCAACGATTCGATAGCCGGAATTCCCCAGTGTTACGGAAGCTCCGGTGAAGCGCGCCTGCGCTACGTGATTGACGATATTGTCGATATGGGCAGTTCGCTCAATTACATGAAGACTGAAGGAGGGGCGCCTTGGAACCTCATCATTGACCTGGGAGACTATTACCAACTCAGCCGCATTGTTACTCATCAGCGGCACGGCACCGGCGAACTTGAGTTGACGGCCAATACACGAGGCAATTATTACAAGGGGAATAATGTAGGAAAATACAATATGTATATCCTGAACGAAGAGACCAACATGTGGGAATATCTTTCGGAACACAAGATACCCATCCCGCCGGTGGATACCGAACTGGATTTCTTCCGGCTTGGGCAGGCCGGCGACATGGCGTATATGTATCCCGACTATCCCGACTACACGCCGCCTACCCGCTATTTCAGGTACGAAGCGTTAGGTGGGTTCGACGATAATTATTCTTCTCCGGTATGTAACGACCTGTCGGAAGTAACGCTTTATGGCAGACCGGTAAAATAACTATTTGTATCACAATTAAAATTTCAAATCTGATGAAAAAGACAATTTATTTAGTATGGCTGGCTATTATCATTGCCGGTAGCGCCTGTAGCGATATGTTCGACAACGTCAAAGAGTTCGCCCCCAAAGAAACCGTATATTCCGGCAAGTTTGATTACGCAAACGCTACAATCGGTTACGAAAGAGTGGAAATCGACCTCCTGGAAGCGGGGCGTATCCCGACAAGCGCAGTTCAGCTGGGAAAAGCCCGGAAAACCCGGATTGAATATGACGACAAGGTGATTATCATCGACAGTGTACGCTCTTGGTTGAATATTACCGGATTAAAACAGTCCCGGTTATACAAATTCAAAATTTACACACTTGACGAGCATGGAAACAAGTCGGTACCCGTCGAAGTTTCTACCATTCCCTTCACCATAGACGACGTGCAGGCGTTGACTGTGGCAACGCCGAGGATTATCTCTTCCCCCTGGGTAGCCGGGATTGACTGGCCGGACGGATTAACTTCTACCATGTTCGATTTTATCGGTTTAAGCTATTCCTACCTCGACAAAAACGGGAAAACGGTTACCGGAAGCTACACCGGCGATAGCGTAAAATTCCAAATAGAAAACCAGCAAGCGGAAGCAAATGTTAACGTATCCGTCAAATACAAAATCATTCCCCGTAAAGACGGCAAGCCGATACTGGATACCCTGGAAATAGAAAAGCCGTTTACTTTTAGCTTGCCGACAGTCGAAAAATATAAGGAAACACTGGTCAGCCGGCAAATCCGTTCTGTGGACGATAAGGGCGGCATCTATATCATCTGGGAACCGGTGAACAATGAAACTCTGAAGCGAACCATTATCCAATATGACGACTATTCCAATCCGGATAATCCGCAGAAAAAAACGGTGACCGTACAGAATCAGGATACAACAACGAAGGTGCCCGGAATAAAAATGGGAAAAGAGAACTTCATAACTATCCAAAGCGTCTTTCTCCCGTACGGATCGGACGAAGAAGTGACCGCCAATCCCAAAAAATATAACTTGCCGTCAACCCTGCGCTTAGACAGGACAGACTGGACGGTGCCTTATGTCAGTTCATCAGATGGCGACCCGCTTCCCGACGCCTTGTTTGATGATAACTTGTATGGCACGCTCTGGCATAGCGGATATAAAAACGGCCCTTCCTCGTTACCGCATATACTGGTCATTGACATGAAAAATCCGGTGAATATTTGCCAGATAGATGTTACTCGCCGCAATTGGGACCTCCCGGATACCAAAACCGTTGAATGTTATGCCGGTAATTCCGAAGATCCGGAAGATGCCGGATGGACGTTGATCGGTAAAAATGCCTTCCCTGACGATAACAAGCTCAATGCCGATTTGACTATCCAAATACCGGACAGGAATCTTTCAAGCCGGTATCTGAAATTAGTATTGCCCGACAGTTTCAGGGGGACTGCCTGTAATATTGGCGAAGTGATCGTTTACGCCAGGTACTAAAATCAAAACAGGAAGGAAAATAGGATGAAAACAACAGTCAACAAATTGTTTCCGGCATTATTGGTAACAGGAGTATTGGTTATATATTTGGCCTGTATCTCAGCCGGAAACGATGAACGCGGCAGCGGCCTGTATAATGCGGTTATAACAGTGGACGCCTCCACCGTTGTAGCGGAAGAATATTCGGGCGTGGGACGCGGTTTCCTGCACGGACTGAACGGCGACGCCACCCAACCCGACGATGGTTTGCTGCTGCCTTTGAAACCCACGCTTTTCAGGGCAGGCGGCCAGTCCGGCAATTATGTATGGTGGATCGGGCACAACGGTCACGAAAAGTGGGAAGGAATGTACCAATCTGTGAAAGCGCATATTCTCCGCACAACGCAGGCGCCTTACAGCGCACCTTTCGATTTGCTGGTATGCGACCTTTACGGATACAGCCCGAATAAACGTCCCTGCGACAACGGCGATTGCAGCGACTGGATCATGTTCATCAACGCCATGCTGGATAAATTCGGCGAAGACGGTTTGATTAACGATTTCCTGCGCTTTGATATATGGAACGAGCCGGATAATGCGGAATTTTGGAACAGAACGTCCGAACAGTACCATCAGATGTGGAACACGGCCGTCAACCTGATTCGCAGCCGTTTTCCCAACGCCGTGATCGTCGGCCCTTCAACAGCCGCCTTCAAACACGACGACATGCAGACCTGTATCAATCGTTTTAAAACCGACGGTACATTTCCCGATATATGGAGCTGGCATTTCAGCGCCGACCCGGTAGCGGACGCTGCCGACATCCGCGCCATGCTGACCACCGCCGGATACCCAGGCATGAAGCTGGATATGAATGAATATTTGGATCCCAGCCAGTTACGGTCGGGGATGCTGGCGTGGTACCTGGCGCGCTTGCAACGGTCGGGCATTGATTGGGCAATCCACGCTATCTGGGCGGACTGCTGCGACAAAGGACTTTTAGATGGGGCGTTGGCGCTCGTAGATGGGCGCCGCGTTACCAAAGGCGAATACTGGGTGTATCGTGCTTCGGCCTTGCTGCCGGAAAAAGTATTGCAATCGGCAGGAGATAAAGGCATCGATCTCATTGCCGCAAGGAATGACGAAGCTCGAAAAATTTCCATCCTGTTGGGTAGCGAAAAGTTTAGCGGTACGGCGCTTGTTCATATTTCCGGCATGGATAAAACATTCCCGAATGCAAGCAACGTCTGTGTAACGGTCAAGCGGATAGCCGACGGAATTATCAGCGGCCCGGCGGTTGAATACGAAAAAATGCTGCCGGTAAAAAACGGAAGCGTGAAGGTCGTTTTGCCCTGGAATGTGAAATCCGACGCCTGGTTTTGTGAACTAAGAATTATGAATTAAAAAATCATGTTACGCAGTATCATTTTAAGAGGAGTTGTCATTGCGGGCTTGACCCGCAATCCCCTTTGTTGTGGCGAGGTAGGAGCTTGTCCGAACACAGGGTCTCTTTTCCCCTGAGGAATGAAGGGGATCCCGCGTCAAGCGCGGGATGACATGCTTTTGAGAGAGTAAGCAGGATGTTGCGTAACATGAGTTACTTAAAACAACTATTAATAAATTTTTGAAAAATGATAAAGTTACTATTAAATGTATTTTGTTTTATGCGTTCCCTTATGCTCCCCGTCTGCCTGTTGCTTTCGGGGTGCGACGGGAAGGGAAATGAAGTAGAAACGGAAATCTCCGTGGACAGAACTTCATTAGAAATGTACGTAGGTGAAACCGTACAATTAACGGCAACTCCGGCTGGGGAGCCGTTTGTGTGGTCAACGAAGGACAGGGCGGTTGCGCAAGTAAGCACAGCCGGTTTGGTAACAGCGACGGGCGTCGGGAAAACCGATATTGTCCTCTGTCTGGGCAATGCCCAAAAAGCGATTCCGGTAACGGTCGGGAAAAAAAGCACCGTCAAATTTGAGCCGGACGCCACTTCCTGCCTAAGAAATCCATGTACCGGCTGGGGAGTCTATTGCGATAATTTTATCCCCAACGACCCGGTCGCTTTTTACGACAAGTTGGAAACACTGGGCGCTTTGAAAGATGCCACCCACATGTATATACGGGCAGGGTGGAGTCACTTCGAACCCCAGGAAGGAGTTTATGGATGGGAAATAGACAGTCCGCTCAAGAGGATGATTGAAGAAACAAAACGGCGCGGACTGAAACTGGCTTTCAGGGTATATCACAACAATCATGATTACAACTTTCAGGTAACGCCTTTGTTTGTGAAAGAGGCCGGAGCGGAAGGTAAAACCTCCAACACCAAGCATTGGACGCCCTACGTGGACGACCCTATCTTCCAGGCAAAGTTCGAAAACTTTATCGCGGCAATGAGCGCGGAGTTTGACGACCCCGAATTCGTCGATTTTATCGATGGTTTTGGACTGGGTATCTGGGGAGAAGGCCATAACGGAGACTATAAAGATCCGGCTAAAAAAGACGAGGTCTTTACTTGGCTGACGAATCTGTATGCAACATCCTTCACCAAGATTATGTTAGTGATAAACGCTCATAAGGATATAGGGGAAACGCAGGTACGGAACGTCTTGACCAATTTGGATTATAATCCCCGGCACGACGCCTTTGGCGCTCGCAATACCCTATGGTTTGGCGAGATGGAAGAGCGGATACTCAAAGATTATTTCCCCTCCCGGTTTGTTATTGCCGAATCCTGTTACTGGCTGATTCAAAATCCGAATGGAACTCCGGGCGCGAGCGCGAACTGGCGGGAAAGCATCGAACACACCTATCAGGATGTAAGAAATATGCGGGCTAATATCTTTGACATGCGTACCGATCTGGAAATAGAACTGATATGGATGGCGGTGGGAAAAGATATTGTGAAAGATTTTGTGGCAAAAGGCGGGTACCGCTTCTACCCGAAAGAAATATCATACCCCGATACAACGGAGAGAAACAAAACGATAATCATAGAACACGAATGGTGTAACCTCGGTTGGGGCGTTTGTCCCAACAACAATTCCCGGTGGAACTACAAGTATAAAACGGCTTTCGCGCTGCTTTCGGAAGAAGGAGAAGTGCTTGAAATCAAGATTGACAACCAGGGAGAACCTTCCGAATGGTTATTGAACAGAAACAAAAAATACCGCTTTGAAACAACCTTCACAGCGCCTGCCGGAAATTACAAATTAGCCGTCGCCATCATCGACAAAACGAAGGATAACCGGGTCGGGATTCATCCGTCCGTCAAAGATAAGTCTTTGATACGGGATAACAAATGGCTTCTCGTAGGAGATATAAATATACAGGAAGCGGCAACAAGCCCGCAGTAACCTGTTCGGAATTAGCTTTTAATTTTTAATTTATTTACGTATGAAAAATTTAATAGTAAGTTTAAGCTTTTTAGTTTCAATAGCTGCTTTTTCGGGATGTACGGACGAAGATTCCGGCAAGCCGGTTTTAGAAAGTATTCAGGTAACGCCTCCGTCGTTGGATTTATTGGAAAGGCAAACGAGCCAACTCATCGCAACGCCCGTCCCTGCAGATGCCGATGTTGTATCCGGAATGGAATGGACGTCCGCCCATGATTCGGTGGCAACAGTAACGCCCAACGGCTTTGTAACCGGCCACAAAGAAGGCGCTACCGTAATTACCGTTACATGCGGCGACGTGAAGCAAACGGTAAACGTGACCGTACGCTTTGAGGCCATACCGCTAACCGCCATCACGCTAACGGTTCCGAAGCCCACCATGCAGCTAAAAGATGTTCAAAAACTGATTGCTTCGCCCGTACCGGCCAATGCAACCGATTACAATCCGGTATGGTCGGTTACGCCGGAAGGCATTGTTTCCGTTACACAAACAGGAGAAGTAACCGCCCTTTCCGACGGTAAAGCGACCGTGAAAGTAACCAGCGGCGCGATTGAAACCTCCTTTGAACTGACGGTAGAAAAACCGACGCCGAAAAAACTGGATAAAACCGGTTGGGTGATAACGAATCATCATTCATCAAATATAACCGATGGAGGTGGATTTGGTAGAGTTCCGAATAATATGATAGACGACTATGCGACAACGGGTGAATGGGCCGAACATTCTTTCTGGCAGTCCAATTGGTTGACTTCCTCATTTGGCCTTCTTCCGTTTTGGTTTATCATCGACATGCAAAAGTCGTACTCAATTTCCCAATTCGAAATTAATATACCCAAAGAGACATTGAATGACGCTAAGTTGAGCAAGGGCTATTTTGAGGTCAGTGAAGACTTGAGCGAATGGAACCAAAAAGTTGAGTTTGAAATACCCCTTACCGGTGACAGGCTTGACTATAAGGTGGATGCCCTGCCGCAAACGGAAGGACGATATTTCAAGTTTACTATCACCGAATCGCATTACGAGCGGGTATCTGTCAGTAACCTCGAAGTAATTGGTTATTGATATTAAATCCGTAAGCAAAATTATATCTTCGTGTAGCTCTGTGATTCTCTGTGTAATAAACAACACAAAGAACCACAGAGAATACACAGAGAACCACAGTTGAGGATAAAAAATAAAAATCATGAAAAAGAAAAATTATTCGGCAGTCAGGATATGCTTTATACTCCTGTCCTTAGTAGGGGGAAGTTTATCGCTATCGGCGGAAGACTATTACATCTATTCGGGCGGCAGCGAAACGGCGATCATTGCCGGCAACACGATCGACAGCGTGAAAGCAGAAGCCGGCAGCCTGAAGTTTTACAAAGGAAGCAGCGTAGTCCATACGCAACCGTTGCCCGGTAGCCGCATCCTCTTTACGCCGGCGAATCTGAACGTGATGACATTGAACGTCCGGGTAAAAAGCGGGCAAGGCGACGACCCCGTCAACTGGAATACCCGCCGGGAAAAAATCATCAAACTCATCCGCGACGAAGCAATAGACATCCTCGGCACGCAAGAAACAGAGCCTGACCAGCAGAATGACCTGAAAACCAGGCTGACGGAATACGCCACAGTCGGCGTCGGCAACGGCGGCAGCAGCAACGAGCACAATTCCATCTTTTATCGCGCCGACCGTTTCACGCTCATCGATTCAGGCACTTTCTGGCTGAGTGAAACACCCGGTACGCCCGGTTCCAAGTTTCCGGAACCCAGCTACGTCCGGATTGCTACCTGGGCAAAACTGCAAGACAAAACAACCGAACGGCAACTTTTTGCCATCAACACCCACCTCGACATACCTGGCCGGGACGTGGCGCAGGAAAAACAGGTGAAAGTATTGATGGAACAGATACAAGCCTTGCACGGAGACCTGCCGGTCGTCTTGACGGGCGACTTCAATATGCGTCCCGACAACGGAAATATCGGATACATCCTCGCCCCCGAGCGAACCCCTCACTTCGTCCATGCACGCGACGCCGCGCAACTGTGCGGCAGTTTGACCTATTCCTATCACGGATACGACAAAACGCCGCTGCAAGATCGTTACTTAGCCGATTATATCTTTACCGGCGGCCCCGTGCGCACAGAATATTACAGCGTGTTACCGAAAACGTTGGACAATGTTTTCCTGTCCGACCACGCCCCCGTATTCGCAAAAATAACCGTGGGAGTAGCCAATACGACGCCGCTAAGACTCCGTAAAACCGGATGGGAAATCATAGAGCATCACTCAACAACGATGACGGACCTGGCTTTTAGAACTCCGGATAAAATGCTGGACGACTATTCGACGCCGGAAGAATGGGCAGAACACACCATGTGGCACTCGAACTGGGGAATTACTTCCGCACTTCCCTTCCGGTTTGTAATCGACATGAAAGCGTCGCACGCGATTGACCGGTTCCAAATTAACGTACCGGTCGGAGGCGCCAGTGATGAAGGCAAACTGAAAAGCGGCTATTTTGAAGTCAGCGAAGACAATATCACCTGGGAGAAAAAGGTAGAATTTGAGATGGACAGTCAGGCGTTTGAATGTACGGTCGATGCGTTGCCGCAAACCGCCGGACGATACATCCGCTTTGTTATTTCTACCGCACAACCAGGCTCACAACGGATATCCGTCAGCAACCTCGATATTTTTGGTTTCTGATGAAAAGACATAATACCTGAAGAGTGGGTATTTATTATTCAATTTATTCAATCTATTAATTAATTTTTTATGAAAAGTAAAATGTTAAGAGCAGGATTCATCCTGCTGTCGTTCCTGTTCTTTGCAGGAAACACGACAATGAAAGCCGAAAACCTGTACGTGTATACAACGGAAGGTTCTCGGGAGTTCCCAACAGCCAATGTGCAAAAACTGGAATTTTCAGAGACTGCATTGGTGATAACGCTGAATGAAGGAGATCCGGTTACGGTAAACTACACCGAACTGCTGTATTTCTCCTTGAAAGTTCCTACATTCATCGGTACGTTAACGCCCGGCGCTACGGCGATCGACGTGTACCTGAATTCCGGTTCCGATCTGCTGACCGTAAGCGCCGAACAAGGCCTTACCGGTCTGATTCTGTATGACCTGCAAGGAAACGAGCTGAAAAAACTCGCGCCCGCAGGAGCTTTGAAAATCGATGTTCCGCTGACATCCTATCCCGCAGGCGTATATCTGCTCCGGGTTGTTGACGAAACGGGTAACGTTATTGTTAAAAAAATCATTAAAAATTAGCAATCATGAAAAAGAGAAATTACACAACGGGCCGGATTTTATTTACGCTCCTGGCCCTAGTATGGGGAAGTTTGGCGGTATCGGCAGATGATTATTACCGCGTTATTTCGGAAGGTGTTGAAACGGCAGTTATTGCCGGCAGCACAATTGACAGTGTGAAAATGGAAGCGGGCGATCTGAAGTTCTACAACGGAAACACCGCCGTCCGGACACAAACCTCATGCGGTTGCAGCGTTGAAATTACAACGGGAGATCCGGTTGATTTAACCGGTATCACATTAGACGTCACGAGTGCAACCCTGTTTGTCAACGATAAATTGACGCTTACCGCCACCAAAGTGCCGGCAAACGCCAATAACTACAATTCGGAATGGTCGGTTACGCCCGAAGGCATAGTTACCGTTACCCAAACAGGAGAAGTAACGGCTGTTGCCGCCGGTGAGGCCACCGTGACGGTAAAAAGCGGCGAGATTGAAGCCTCAGCCACTCTGACGGTAGCAACACCGGCACAGTTGGATAAAACCGGATGGGTGATGGATAGCTATGATGTAAAAGGAATTGGGGTTGAGGTACCGGATAGGACTCCTGATAAAATGATAGATCCCCTTGACACATCAGGGCAATGGGCAGTACGCAGTATGTGGCATGCAACTTGGGGCGCTGCCGTCGCTCTTCCGTTTTGGTTTATAATTGACATGCAAGAGTCGCACTTGATTTCCCAGTATAAGATTTATATTCCGGAAGAAACAATAAACGATCTCAGTTTAAAAACCGGTTATTTTGAAGTCAGTGACGACAAGCAGACATGGAACAAAAAGGTTGAATTTGACATAACTGAGCCTCTTGCGTCTGATTGGACTGTTGAAGCACTGCCACAAACCAGCGGGCGATATATACGGTTTACCATTTCTACGGCTCAAGAAGGGGCTAACAGGCTAGCTATTAGCAGTCTCGAAGTATTTGGTCACTAAGCCTCGCGAAGTGCGGATGTTTTAGCCAGCAACATCCCGTTAGCCATGCATCGTCCGTTGTTTCTATCGGGCGATGCATCTCTGGCGGGATGTTCTAACTTATCTAAGCCGGTTGCGGCAAAACGTCCCCGCACGCCAAGCGATCTTTGACATATTGTTACACGCTTAATAACTCATCTTACGCAAGTCCGTAGTCATTACGGACGACAATCGAAACACTTTCCCCACGTGGGGATTCCTTCCTGACGACAGCGGGACGTTTTCCCCACGTGGGGATTCTTTTAACCGGTAAATTCTTCCATATTCCTAATTCTTAATTAATAATAATTGTACTATCTTTGTACTTTCATCAAATCAATTAAGGTTATGGAAACAAGAAAATTTAAACGCTTGCCTTACGGCAACAGTAATTTTGAGAGTGTTATCATGGATGGCTATGCTTACGTAGATAAGACGCATTTTATAGAGTTATTGGAACAGGAGAATAACAAATTCCTGTTTTTCACCCGTCCGCGCAAGTTCGGTAAAAGTTTATTTTTTACGATGCTGTATCATTATTATGATATTTGCAGCGCCGATAAATTTGATACGTTGTTCGGCGACTTGTATATCGGCAAGCACCCTACGCCGAAGCACAACAGTTATGTGGTGATAGAATTTGATTTTTCCGGTTTGAATACTAACAGTTCGGAAGAGTTTGTGCTGTCGTTTAGCCGGAAAATAGAAAAAAGTGTCCAGAGTTTTCTGTTGCAGCATAAAAATCTTGTTACAACAGATGCTATGCTCATCAAGCAGCAGCAAGTGTTTAGCGCCAATGGCACTTTAGGTATTCAATCTTTAGATGCGGCATATCTGCTTGC
>JAISNS010000174.1 GCA_031276105.1 Dysgonamonadaceae bacterium | reverse complement strand
AGCCGCTTTCTTCATTGTTTCTAACCGTCAAACACGGAGGGGAAGTTTTACACTTGTGTAAAGTTTTTTTTATTCAAATTGGCCTGCACATACAAATATTTTTTGTACTTTTGCCAACTATTTCATTATCAATAACAATTTATTATGATAGAAACGGAAAAATGGACAATGGTAATCAAACCGAAAACCGGTTTGTTTGATATTGATTTCAAAGAACTAATCCGATACAGAGACCTTTGGCAAATGTTTGTAAAACGCGACATCGTTACGCAATACAAGCAAACTATTTTAGGCCCATTGTGGTTTTTTGTCAATCCCGCTTTAACAACGATTATGTACATGGTCGTATTCGGCAAAATTGCAAAAATACCGACCGACGGTTTGCCCCAACCGCTGTTTTATCTTTCCGGGATATGCCTGTGGAACTATTTTTCTACTTGCCTCCTGAAAACATCTGCTACTTTCAGAGACAATGAAGGTATCTTCGGTAAAGTTTATTTTCCGCGGCTGGTAATGCCCCTGAGTACCGTTACCTCTTCTTTATACACACTTGGCATCCAACTGATTCTGTTTCTGTTGATTTATGCCTATTATATTATTACCGGCGTATCGGTAGCGCCCAATATTTATATTCTGCTGACGCCATTCCTGATTGTCATATTGGCGGGAATATCGTTGGGGTTTGGGATCATCACGTCTTCCTTGACGACCAAATACCGGGATTTGAGCATTCTTTTTTCGTTTATCGTACAATTGTGGATGTATGCCACCCCGATTATTTATCCGTTAAGCATGATGTCGCCTAATAAACAGTGGATTGCCGCGCTTAATCCGGTTACTTCCATTATCGAAACGTTCCGGTATGCGACTTTGGGAACGGGAACTTTCGACCGAATGCAGTTGGGGTACAGTTTTGTATTCATGTGCATCGTTTTAGGTTTAGGAATTGTTGTATTTAATAAGGTACAACGCAGTTTTATGGATACAGTATAATTCAAATAAAAATAAAAGCCAATGAAGACAAATAAAATTTTAATTTTCTCACTGATAATTGCCAATGCGTTTGCGCTTTTTTACCTGCTGTTTTTAGGCTATCATAATAGCCTGCTGTTGGATGATTACGGGTTTATTACTTCCGTAAAAGAAAGAGGTTATGCTCATATTAAAGACATGTATTATGGTTGGCAAGGGCGTTTTGGCATCCTTACTATCTCCTGTACTTTATATAAAATAGTAAATCAGTTAGATAATTTGCTGCCTATGACTGTTTTGCAATTGCTTATCGGATATGGTTGCTTTTATTTGTTAATCCAATATATATTCGACCGGTTAAATAAAGGTTTTATCCTCTTGCTATCCGTAACCGTTGTCCATTTGTCAATTTTAGGATTATTGGAATTTTGCACGTTTTATTGGATTTGCGCCTCTCCATACGTTACATTAGTATTTATAACCGCACTTTTGATTTATGCTGTTTTCAATACAACATTGAATATTTATATTTCCATTCCTCTGATTTTTATTTCTTCATTCATTGTAGGAGGAGGCCTTGAAACTTATAGTCCGATTGTCATCCTTTGTTTGGGAATTGTTTTTCTATACCGGCTGGCAAAAACCGGTTGGAAATCGATCTTCAATCAAAGATTAGACAGGCAACTCATTGCCGCCTTATTTTTGCTGAGTATTTTCTGTCTGTTTTTGATAATTGCTCCGGGCAATAAAGTACGAATGAGCGTTGATTCTCCCGTGCAAACGACCGGATTGCCGCTAATTCTGAAAACCGGATTTGCTTTGATTAAATTTCTATTTGCCGTCGGTTCCAAATTTCTTTATTTCATTGCCGCTTTTCCCCTTTTCTATTGGGCAGGCTATTGCCTTCAGCAAAGAAAGGTTGTTTTATCTTGTAAATATGTAAGTAAAAAATATTTTATCATTTCGTGTTTTTTGTTGCTTATTTTCTTATATGTAGGATTATTACCTCAAATTTATGCACTTGGCGCTCTTATTCCTTCGCTTCGTCCATATAGTTATACGTCTTTCATTATGATTGCATTTTTTGGTTATTGGGGAGTATTGTTGGGATACAAACAGCATCATAAAAAAATATTATTTACAACCGTACTTGCGTCCTGTTTATGTATTATTGGCGCTACCTCTTGGCGTATGCACAGCGATTTTCATAGCGCCGTAGTCTATCATCAGGCAATAGAAAAAAGGTATGAACAGATATTGAAACTAAAAGCGGAAGGATATACAGGCGTTGCTTATCTCGAACCGGTTCGGATAGAAAATGAGCAATTGTCTTTGTACAGTCGTTCATGGAATTTTGCAAGAAAAAAATTAAATCGGAAGCAGGATGAAGAAGGGCTTGTTCAGTCTGCTTTTCCTTACGAAAAGTTTTCGTTATCGTCAGCGGACACTAAAGATTGGCGAAATCAGTTTCTAAAAAAATATTTTGACGTTCCATTTGATATATTGAGTACGGAATAAATAAATGATTGTTATAAAGCAAGGTGCGATATAAAATTTTCATAAGCAGCGTACAGAAGGAGTTTGCAGGCGAGCGGCGGATGTTGTCCGGTTATTTGCAAAGGGATGCTTTGTTGGGAAGATTTTTCGACGTCTTTGTTTTTGAAGATATGCCGGCAAAAGATCAAACGCCGGAAAAGGCGTATATTAAGGAGGTAGAGGCGTCGGATATTTATATCGTTCTTTTAGGAAAAGAATTTGGTTATGAATTGGAAGACGGGACATCGCCAACTCAAAAGGAATATGAAGCGGCAACGGCGAATAACAAATACCGTTTGGCATTTCTGTTAAATGCAAAGGATAGCGAACGGCATCCGAAAATGAATAGACTGATCAAGCATGTGTCCGAAACAATTATTTACGGAAGGTTTTCTTCTGCGTCCGAACTTTTGAGCAATGTTTATTCTGCTTTGGTTTCGTTTCTTGTTGAAAAAGGGGATTTGCGTACCGAACCTTTCGATAAGAGCGCCGACAATAAGGCAACAGCGGCGGATTTGTCGGATGAAAAGATTGAATGGTTTGTTAATCGGGCAAAGGCAGAACGGAATTTCCCGTTAACGGTTGATGCGAGAAAAGAAAAAATTCTTGCTCATCTGAATTTGTTGAATAATAACCGGATAACTAATGCCGCAATTTTATTGTTCGGGTTGCAGCCACAACGGTTTTTCCTGTCGTCGGAAGTAAAATGCGCTCATTTTCACGGGACAAGAGTTGAGAAGCCCATCCCGTTTTATCAAGTTTATAAGGGAAATTTGTTTGATTTGGTTGATCAGGCGGTTAATTTTGTATTATCAAAAATAGACTATGCCATAGGCATACGCAGTCACAGCGCCATAGCGCCGACAGCTTACGAAATTCCTCCGGAAGTAATTGAAGAAGCTGTTGTAAACGCAATTGCTCACCGGGATTACGACAGTACGGCAAGCGTGCAGGTAATGCTTTTTTCCGACCGACTTGAAATTTCAAATCCCGGACAGTTGCCGTCTCAGTTGACAATAGAAAGATTAAAAGAAGATCATGCGTCTTATCCTAAAAATCCGTTGCTTGCCGAGGTCTTGTATTTGGCTCATTACATCGAACGGATGGGCACCGGCATACAGGATATTACCAAACGTTGCAGGGAATATGGACTTCCGGAACCGGAATTTAAAATAAGAGATGGTTTTGTTGCTGTCATTTACAGAAAGAAAGGATTGGCATTTGAAAAGATTGACGCGGATGACAGTCAAAATGATTTGATTACCCCCCCAATTACCCCCCCAATTACCCCCTCAATCACCCCCCTAATCACCGAATTGGAAAGGAAATTGTTGGCTGTGATTGATCGGAAGCCGGCTGGAACGCGAAAAGACTTTGCAGACACATTGGGAATAGGGGTTGAGGTCGTAAAGGAATACATAGAAAAATTAAAGGGGAAGGGATTATTGCAGCGAATAGGAAACAATCGGACGGGTTATTGGAAAATAGTGAATTTCAGTGATGATGTTGGATATTAATAGCATAATAGCGCCGGGCGAACATCATAAGATGGAAGCTAAAAAGGCTGAAAAGGGTATTCCCGACAGTCTTTGGGCTACTTATTCTGCTTTTGCGAATACGGATGGCGGTGTGATTTTGTTGGGTGTTATGGAAAAGAATAGATCGCTGAAGGTTAGTGGGGTTACGGATGTTGCTCAAAAGATTCAAACGATATGGAATGTCTTGAATGATCGCAGTAAAATTGGGGTTAATATTCTTTTTGATCGGCATATATATGTACAGTCGGTAGAGGGAAAAGATATAATTGTGATGGAAGTTCCGCGTGCGGATCGGCGGGATAAACCGGTTTATATCAATAATGATTTAGCGCGGGGGACTTTTCGCCGTAATGCGGAGGGTGATTATCGTTGTTCGATGTCTGAGGTTAAGGCGATGTTGCGTGATCAGTCGGATGTTGCGCCGGATAGTCGTGTGATTGAAGAGGTGGAAATTGTTGATTTGGATAGGGAGAGTATTGCGGCTTATCGCAATCATTTTGCGGCTTTGAAGCCTGCACATACTTGGAACCGGTTGGGTGTTGAAAGTTTTTTGCATAAAGTAAGCGCTTTGGGGCGTTCGGAGTCCGGGCGCTTGCAACCGACGCTTGCGGGTTTGCTTATGTTTGGAACCGACGATGTGATTACGCGTGTTTTGCCGGATTATTTTCTGGATTACAGGGAGGTTCGTAATTATTCCCGGTGGAGCGACCGGATGGTTTCTAATTTGGGTGAATGGAGTGGCAATATTTTTGATTTTTTCTTTAAGGTGGTTAATAAGTTGACTTCTGATTTGAAGGTTCCGTTTCGTTTGCGTAATGGGATAGAGCGTATATCGGACACTCCGATGCATGAGGCTTTGCGTGAGGCTTTGGCTAATGCGGTTATTCATGCTGATTATTATGGTCGGCAGGGTATTGTGATTGAGAAACGGCCGGATAGTATTATGATTTCCAATCCGGGTATTTTCCGGCCTAATAGGGAGGAGGTGTTTGATGGCGGTATCAGCGATCCGCGTAATCCGAATATTTTTAAGATGTTTGCTATGCTTGATGTTGGTGAGCGTGCGGGTAGTGGTTTGTTCAATATCCGGACTATTTGGAGGGAGGAAGGTTGGCCGGCGCCGGTGTGGGAAGAGTCTTTTACTCCTGAGCGTTTAAAGTTGTTTATTCCTATTGAATTGGAAGGGAATAAAGCTGCTGATTCGTTTACGAGGTACGAGAAAAGGGGTGATAGGTTGGGAGAAAA
>JAISNS010000173.1 GCA_031276105.1 Dysgonamonadaceae bacterium | reverse complement strand
AATTGGGCGCCGGTCGAAGAAAATTGCCTGCCTGCCGATTCGTTGACTGTTACTCTGAGTTCGTCGGCAGTTCTTGCCAAGACGGGCGCCCCGGTAACTTTTTCCGTTTCGACCGGCGTGGGCGCTCGCTGCGCCGAAGGCGAAACTTACGACTGGTATCAGGCTACCGGCGCTAACGCTTATGGCGCAGTCGGTTCGACGGCTTATCCGGCATCCAATAAGGCCATTGCATTTTCGCCTGCCAATACTTACAAAGTAAAGGTTGAGGCTTCCAACATTTATTCCGCTTCGGCGAAGGCGACAAGTAACGAGGTAACGGTTTATGTAACCAATGGCGGCGGCGTTCCTTCCAGCTTGTACGGTATTAATTATGACGTTCTTGGTGCGCCCTGTTACGACGTTAAGCGGAGCAGTACCGAACCGGAAAGCGGTTACACTGCCCGCGCCGATTCGTTTGCGAGCGGCTATGCTAAAACGTATATATTTGATTATAAGGTGGTTTATTCGGATTTACAGGTGAGTTGTGAAGATCCTCACGGCTTGGTCGATCGTATCGTACAGCCTGTGAATAAAAGCAGTTCTACCGCTCCCGGCAAAGAACCGTTTACGGTTGTATTCAAATCGGGAGTGAAATCTTCGGTGCCTGTTTCGGGTCGTGATACGGTAAAATTGTTGATTAGTTATAACGTGGGTAGTGACACCAAATTTGCTATTCGTTACATTCGTGTTCAGGATGCTGCCTGTCATTGTCCTGCGCGTATCGATCGTCTTTCCGATCGGTGGTTGACTTTTGCCTGTCATAATTTGGGCGGCGAGGATATTACTTTTGCTACTCCACAGCCGCTTACTCGCGCTCATCATGGCGACTGGTATCGCTTTGGGGCTGCTGTTGCTTCTTTGACGAATGTTGCGGCTAATGACGGTTTCAGCAATGTATCCGAATGGGAAAACAAGCCTATTTTTAATACGAGAGACTATGATTGGCCTAATACAAGCATTGACGCTAACGGTGTTGGTAATCCTTGCCCTGCAGGTTGGCGATTGCCTACGGAGCCTGAGTTAATTGCTGCTATAAGCAAGAATCCATATAACATAAGTATTACCCCTGAAAATAATTCTCTTACCCGCTATGGAACTTGGAGTGATAGCGACAGTGATAAGACTAACTATTCTGCTTATTTGAAAGTTGGTGACTACCTCTACCTGCCGGCGGCCGGTCAGCGGCAATCCGGCATTGGTACGCTGAACTCTCGTGGTCGCAACGGCGACTACTGGAGCAGTAGCCATAGCAATACCGCGGGCTATCTTTTTATCTTCGACGGCGTGAGTACTCATGAGGTGCGTAACGTCGTTAGGGGTGCCGGGTGCTCCGTGCGTTGCGTAGCGGCAGAGTGAACTAAAAACTAAAAGCTAAAAACTAAAAGTGGCGCAAAGCGGCGTTTATTTACCGCGCTTCGCGCAACTTTTAATTTTTAGTTTTTAGCTTTTAGTTTACGGATACGTATTCACCGCAAGGAATTACGCTGTTAGGCGTTACATATCAATAGAAAAAAGCCGGATGCCGGCTGGAATAACGATTATCTTCTGAAAATTCTAATAAATTAAGATGCGTTTGCCCTGAGTGACGAGTGACGGGAGGCATATAAATATCTATTAAAAAAAACAAAAAAAGACAAGCCGGTGCAGCATTTACTTCTTCTTTTGCATCTAAAAAAATAGAATCTGAGATATGAAGATATAGATGTTTTATTTAAAATAAATATTAAGTAATGAAAAAGTTAGTGCAAATTTTTATGTTATTCTCATTGGCGTTATTAGTAGCCAATTGTTTGGACGATAATAAGAAAAACAATATCGTCTATTTTTTCGACGAACCGGCTGTGATTGAATCGTTAAACGATGGATGGTCTGTCATTCGCTCGTCGCACGACCGTTTTGAAGTTCCGAATTTGAAAGATTCTCTACTGAAAACCGGCGATCTTCTGTGGACGTCTTTTATCGTGAACACGGACGAAAAAAGTCACAGGGAAAGCGCTTCTTCTGTGCCGGCCTATTACATAGCAACGCAATTCAACTATGTAAAAGTAGATAGCGCTTGCGTCGTTATCCCGGCCGATACGACGGCGTTTAAGTCGTATTTGTCCGACGATTATACGGCGTTCATTTACGATGCGGTTTTGTACAGAGATTATCTCGACAAATTATTGTTTTTCGGTTTCCGGAGGGAAGAATTTTCCGATAATTTAATTCTTGATTATGAGCTGATTCTTAATCCGGAAATAGAAAGTTCCAACAATTATCCCACGCTTTATATCCGGTCGAAAAAAGCAGAAATCGATCCGGCCAGCGCAAATGCAGGGCATAAAAACAAGAATAAAACGGTCTTTGCTTTCGACATGACGAAGTTTATCGACTATTACAGGAAACATATTTCCAAAGAATCGCCCATAGGATTTAACCTGAAATATAAAGTCGGCGTGGATGAAGCCGGTAAAGATAAATACCGCGAATTTCGCAGCAATCCTATTAAATGGAATATTAATAATTAGTTTATCCTGAAAATTTATCCCCGTTTTCGTATTCCATAAATAATGCGTTACTTTGTGAAAAATTGTACTGTATGAGATTCTTTTTGAAAAATTGTGGAATACTGCTGGTCTTGACAGGCGCTTTGCTTTTGATAGTTCCGTTTTTTTTACATTTTCAAAGTAATGTTTCCCTGTTTATCGCTTGGACAATAATTATTATCGGATTTATCCTCTATATTGTCCTGAATAAAAAAATCCCTTGATTTGGAATCAAGGGATTTTTAAATTGCATTCTTCCAATTAATCGTCAAGAACTGCCATCATACACACACTCTGAATCTTGTTGAAGAAAACTTTGCAACAACTTTCACAAGCAGTTGCAACAAATAATATGATCGTTCCGACTCCTAATATAGAAGAATGACAATATTTATTTTCTCTCTATATATTATACGGCAAATATTGTGCCAAAATATTCACAAATATGCCGAACCGGGAATATCGACTAAATCTTTTTTGAGGCGCCGGAGAAAGTGGAAGGCAGATAATGCGGATTGGGCAAGTATATACCAAAAAAACAGAAAGCATAAGTATCCGTGTCAAAAGAACGAGCTAAAGCCTTGTCCCAACAAAGTCTTGATGCAAGGGATGTCGCCTGCCCCCAATTTTTATGTGTTTGTGTGCAAGATGAGAATTTTATACTAACTTTGCAGAAAAATGGGCAATATATTATGATATTTTTTAGCAGGTCGAAAAGGTTTTTTATTTTCACAGTCTTATTTCTTTCGTTATTTCCAAGTCGTTTTTTTGCGCAAGAAGTAGAAAATGAAAGGGATAATCAATATGTTTTGAGTCAGGGTTTATTTTCATCTCCCCTTGTTTCCGATTCTCTCTTTATCCTTCCACAGGATTCGTCGATTCATTTTTCGGAATCTATTCTGGACTATATAGACCTTTTTCATTTATTGATGGATTCGATTCCGGAAGAAGATTTCGGACTGAATCCGTATTTGCTTCCTCCGGTTTTCGACGGCAAGTTCTTGGAAGAGATGACCATTCAACTGCCGCCCCCGCTGAAAGAACATCATCCGCTTTCGATTCCTCTTGATACGCTGTCGCTTCATTCGAAAGGAAAACAATATGTTGACCGGCTGAGAAAAAAATCTTTTCATTATCTCTTATTTAATCATATTGAATTGATTAAATATACAAAATCGGCGTTACCGCAGGAGGTCGAAAAAATAGCGGAAATGAAACCGGATCCGAACCTGCCGATTCTAAAAATCAATTATATCCCGGAATCGGAAAATGTGGGTATGCCGGCAATTTTTAAACCTAAAAGTATCTACTGGCAAAGAAGCGGAAACAGTCTGATCCAGTTTTCCCAAACTCATCTCTCCGATAACTGGTACAAAGGAGGAACCGGTAATCTTAATTTGCTGAGCGTCCAAAATTATACGGCAAACTATAAAAAAGGGAGAATGCAGTTCAACAATTTCGTTGAATGGAAATTGAGTTTCTATACCAATCCCAATGATACTTTGCGCAGTTTCCGGATTGGAGACGACCTGATACGTTATTACGGCGATTTCGGGATACGCGCATTTAACAATAAATGGTTTTACTCGACCAACGTGGAAATAAAAACTCAGTTGTTTAACAATTACAAGGAAAATACCCGCGACATCGCTACTTCTTTTCTCTCGCCGGTGATGCTCAACGTCGGTTTGCTGGGTATGAAATACCAGTTGGAAAAACTGTTCCCTAAAAACAAGTATAAAAAACTCAATTTATCGGCCGATATTTCGCTCTTGTCCATTCAATATACGCATGTAATGAACAAAGATATTGATCCGGCAAGGTTTGGTACTGAAAACGGCAAACGGTATCTAATGGATTTCGGATCAACGATTAATGCCAAGTTAATCATTAACTTCAACCGCGAAATTTCACTTTCTTCCCGCTTCAAACTTTTCTCTAATTATGAAAAAACAATTATTGAATCGGAAAATGAATTGAACATCTCTTTGAACCGCTACTTTTCTACCCGCTTTTATTTTTATCCGCGCTTTGACGACAGTCCCGGTTTGGTGAAAGATGATCGATTCGGCTACGTGCAATTCAATGAATTGTTAAGTTTCGGCTTCAATTTCAAATGGTAACGGTTTAATTTCGACACGATGAAACGGTTTGCCGCTCATTATCTCGTCATGCCGCCCAACCGGTTGTATAAACTGTACGGGATTGAGTTAGACGACAACCGGAAGTTTGAAACGATATATCCGCTGAAACAGGAAACGGCAGTCACCGTTTTTCTTAATGGCGTGCTGCTTGCCGTGAACGAAAATACGTCCCCCGAATTGCCGGCAACCGTCGAAAAGCGCCTGAAACAATATCCCGCCACTACCTTGTTTGAATTATTGGATTACCTGTCGCTGGAAAAAATAACCGCAGGAACTCCGGTAAATCTGTATCATTTAAATGGATTTGATTTGTCGGCGGCGAAATTCCGCGCAGACAATGGCCGCAGTAACGGCTACATTCAACGAATTTGTTGATTCCGCATCCGGAGGATAATTCGGAACATACAACCGGTCGACAATCCTGGTTTCCAGCGCAGGACTTATCCCGTTTCCTTCATTTCCCATCACAATCAGTCCGGTAGAACTTAATTCCGCTTCATAAATGTTTGTCCCTTCCAGAAAAGTCCCATAGACGGGCGTTCCGGACAAGCCGGTTAACAGTTCGGTTAATGGAAGATAAACGATCTTCACACGGGCGAGAGAACCCATGGTTGCCTGTATGGTTTTAGGATTGTAAATGTCCACAGTATCGGGCGAACAGATCACATTTTTTATCCCGAACCAATCGGCTATCCGGATGATGGCGCCTAAATTTCCGGGATCCTGTATGCCGTCCAAAACCAATGTCAAACCGGTTGTCAGTTCCTCTTTTTGCAAAACACAGTCCGACCGGCGGAATACGGCAATCACATCCTGCGGATTTTTCAACAAACTGGCTTTCCGTATTTCTTCTTTTTCAACCACAAGCACTTCCCTCGCTTTAATATCGCCTTGAGTCGCCAACCATTGGGGAGTAGTTATCAATAATTCGCATTCGAAAAAAGGAAGAATATCAGCAACCAGCTTATTGCCTTCCGCCGGAAAACAACCCGATTCGGAACGGTATTTTTTCTTTTCCAACGATTTGATAAATTTAATTTTGCTTTTACTTAACATTTTTCTTCTATTTTATCCGGCAAAACTAAGAAACTATTTTGTAATTAAGATTATCTTTGCAGCATAAAATTAAAGACGCCTGTTTTTTGATGAGATTTAACTGTTTGCACCCGTTATTATATTTATTGTTTGCATGTGTTTTTTATTCGTGCACGACTACCAAATTTGTCCCCGAAGGCGAATACCTGCTCGATAAAGTCCGGATAGAATCGGATGTTCCTGCTTACACGGCTTCAGAATTAACGCCTTATCTCAAGCAGCAACCGAATTTCCGGATGTTTGCGTTCGGGAAAGTCATGCTGCATGTCTATAACTGGGCAGGAAAGGACAGCGCTTTGTGGATTAACCGTTTCTGGAAGAAAATAGGCGATGAACCCGTTATTTTCGATTCGTTGCAGGTTTACCGGACAAACAAGGAATTTAAAAAGTTATTTATCAACATGGGTTACATGGATGTAGAGGTAAATTCCAAAATTCTGAAACACAATAAAAAAGCGGAAGTAATCTATACCATCAAAGGTAATGAGCCGTTCCGCATCCGGAATTATACAACGGTGATTGAGGATGATTCTATTCAGGAAATACTGGACCATGTTTCTGCCGGAACGCAGCGAATAGACGGCGAATCGTCGATCGCTAAAATTCCCTTAGTGAAAAGCGGCATGTTGTTCGACCGTAACCTTTTGAGCGCCGAACGGGAACGGGTGACTTCCCTGCTCCGCAACCGGGGGTATTATGCTTTCGGTAAAGAAAATATCGACTACGATGCCTTTGTCGATACCACGCAAACCGTGCCTTCGGTCGATTTAACGTTCAAACTTCACCGGATGAACGCAACGTTGCCGGACGGAAATTATACGCTGTTGCCGCATAAGAAATATTACTACGATAAAGTGTATATTTACATGGATTACGACCCGTTGCGTATGGCCGGCGTCAACGATTATCCGAAGAAAGACAGTATCGAAATGCGGGGATATACCCTGTTTTATCGGGGCAAGAAACCGTCGGTCAAGCCGGGAACAATGCTGAACAACTGTTTTATAAATCCATCGGGAACCTATTCGCAACGGAGGGAAGAAATGACTTATTCCGCTTTTTCTACATTAAATGCGTTGAGTAATATTCATATTCAATTTGACGAAAAGATACGGAATGATTCTTCTTTTCTGGATTGCCGTATCCTGACTGTGCCGGAACAAAAACAGTCCGTTTCATTCTCGGTCGAAGGCACGAATACGGCCGGCAATCTGGGAGTTGCCTCGTCGGTCAACTATACGCACCGCAATTTGTTCAGAGGATCGGAAACGTTTAACCTGAAAGTCAGGGGCGCCTACGAATCGATTTCCAATTTCAGCAATCCCTATCTGGAATACGGCGGAGAAGCAAGTTTTTTGTTTCCTAAATTTATTTTTCCGTTCATCAGCCGTAATTTTTTGCGGACAATGCGGACAACGACTGAGTTTGCGCTTAGTTACAATTATCAAACTCGTCCCGAATACGACCGGACGCTTCTTTCCGGTTCGCTTACTTATACCTGGCAACAGCGAAACCGCTTAGCAGCGCGGCATGAACTGGATTTAATCAATATTGATTATGTTTATCTTCCCCGCAAAGACACTGTTTTTATGGAGAATTTGCCGCCCAGCGCCCAATATTTCGGGTATATCGATCAATTTATCGTCGGGACGAATTATACGTACTATAATTCCACTTTCGATCCGTCGCAGAAACAGCGAGATGCGCAAAGTATCCGTTTTTCGGTGGAAGCGGCAGGGAATTTACTGTTGGGCGTAAGCCGTTTTCTCGGTGGGGAAAAAGATTCATTCGGTTCGTATCGCCTGTTTAACACGTATTTTGCGCAGTTTATAAAAAGCGACTTCGACTATTCCGTTACCAAGGTTTTTGACCGGTATAATTCGATGGCCTGGCGAATTGGCGGAGGGATCGGTTTTCCTTACGGCAATTCGAAAATGTTGCCGTTTGAGAAACGCTACTATTCCGGCGGGGCCAACAGCGTGCGGGCGTGGCCGGTACGGGAATTGGGGCCGGGCGCTTACGTTCCGGTTGATACCACTACGTTTTTTAACCAGTCGGGCGATATTAAATTGAACATTAATATTGAATACCGTGCCCGGTTTTTATGGAAGTTAGAGGCGGCGGCTTTTATCGATGCCGGCAATATCTGGACAATCAGGGATTATGACGGTCAGGAAGGCGGGAAATTCCGGTTCGATACCTTTTACAAGCAAATAGCCGTCGGATACGGATTAGGATTGCGTTTGGACTATAATTTCTTTTTGATTCGTTTCGATTGCGGATGGAAAGTGTACGATCCCGCCAGGAAAGGCAAGGAAGCCTGGGCAATTTTGCGCCCAAACTTCAAAGAGAACTGGGCGTGGCATATCGCAGTCGGGTATCCGTTCTAACTTGATATGAATCTCCTACGGAGATTAGATTATGTTGATATTCATTTTCTTTCTATTGACAGGTAACGCCTGACGGCGTAATTCTTGCCCGATAGGGCATACATATCAATAGAAACGATATATTATCCACCTCCCATAAACCTCGTAGAGGTTTCATATTTTCTATTGATAGGTAACGCCTGCCCATTTAAAGGGCAGGCGGATAGCCTCCCTCAGGGATACAGAACCGCCGCTTTTCGCGACTTGTTTACTCAAAAGTTATTTGAACGGAGAATTTCCAGAATTTTTTCCTCATCGAGGCCGGTAATCGCTTGTATATGTTCTAAAGAAAGGCCGTTGCTTTTACAGTTACGGACAACGGTGATTAAACTTTCCGCTCGGCCTTTTGCTTCACCTTCCGCCAAACCTTCTGCTTTGCCTTTCGCCAAACCTTCTGCTTTGCCTTCCGCCAAACCTTCTGCTCGGCCTTCCGCCAAACCTCTTGCCAAACCTCTTTCTTCGCTTTCGGCGAGGAGTGCGTTTTCGGTGCGTACAATGTCCCAGTACTTATCGTAAGCGGCCAGTTCTGCTTCCGTAAAAGCGCCTACTTCGCACATCTCCAGCGCTCTGCTAATATCGGCATTGGCCTTCAAATCTTCGGATACATCATTTCGTCGCTCTTCCACTTCCTTCAGAAAGCGAAGCCACAAGACAGCCATCCGGCGGTCTGTCCACTCTTCCGGCTTGAACTTGGGTAATTCTACCAACACAAATTCCAATCCTTCGATTACCTCCTCCGT
>JAISNS010000148.1 GCA_031276105.1 Dysgonamonadaceae bacterium | reverse complement strand
CCTAAATTGGAGAAAAAAAATTAGTAACGATACTTTAGTTTATTGATTTTTAAATAAATATATATGTTTTTATCGTTATTAACTATAGTAACGATAAAATTATGTATAATTAATTTAATATAAATGGATTAACTCATAGTTATTAATTTTTTTTTCTCCAATTTAGGGAATAAGCGCGATTACGGCCTGAAAACCGTGGCGGAGATCACTTGCTCCCGAATTCAAGTTCAATCCCATTAATCACTGGCTTTACTTGTGTAATCTTATGCAAGAGGGGAAGACTTTGCTGTTTTCTCTCGCCGGATACAAGGAGTACAAAAAAGGAATTACTCCCGGAATTGCTGACAAAATGATTGAATACGGTACGCAGGAACTTAATGATAAAGCTCTCAAAATTCCCAATCCGACTTATGTCCGATTATCCTATCAAATAAAGAAAAACAAAGAAAAAAGGGCGCGATTGGAGGCTAAACTGTACAATAAAATTGACCCGGAAAATACTGCTTCTATTGATCAACTTAAAAAAGTAATCACTCACGAAGATTCTCTGATCAATCAAATCAATGATTTTACGGAAGCAATTAGCTATCTCATCAGGGAAAGAAAATTGGTGGAAGCAAGAATCTCTATTTCTACGCCAAGAACTAATTGTGTCGTCAAAAAATTATGCGATGACCTTAATAAAAATCCTTGCTTTTTCCCTTTTACTAATCTTAAACTTTTTTACGATTCTCTCGCCTTCTAGTTTGCGATTGTGCTCACGGGAATGGGAGCTACTATAGGAGTTCTGTATTTATAATTGTTTTTTCCTAAATTCACATAAATGGAACGCGGATGACGCGGATTGGGCGGATTGACGCGGATCGTTATCCGGAGTCTTCGGATCGTTATCCGGAGCCGCCGAAGCGCGCAAAAAAAAATACCTGCCGAATCTCTTTTAAAGATAAAACAGGTATTGTATTTTTCTGAAATATAGTTATATATCGCTCGCTGTGTGTATACACATAATTCCGTTAACTTCCAAGCGTTGGAAGTTAATAATCTGTAATAAACTGTAAATTGCGGAAGGTGCCATATTTTTTATTGATGTTTTACAAAAACCGCTGCAAATATAACGGGTTTAATCGAATTATGCAAATATTCGGCTAAATCTTTTTTAGGGCGAAGCTAACAGCCTTCTCCGGCGCCTCAAAAAAAGATTTAGCCGGGCATTTCGGCTACTTTTTATGCAAAAAAAATTTTCATCCGTATCTTATTTTATTTCAACAAGCTGAAAATTTTTTATCAATTATTTTAGGAAATAAAACAGAAAAACTTTTTTTGTTCCGAAAGTTTTCTTTTACTTTGCACCGGAAATTTTAAAATATATATACTCTTATTTCGTCTTATACAACTGTAGGCATTAGTAAATGGAATTAAAAGAACGAATTATCGAAGGCGCTTCCACGCTCTTCTTCACACATGGGATAAAAAGCATGACGATGTCTGACATCGCTAACGAGTTGGGCATTTCCAAACGGACGCTTTACGAGGTTTTCCGCGACAAGGAAGAACTGCTGGAAATGTGCATCAGCAACCATATCGACAAAGCCAACCGCGAAATCGAAAAAATAATTGCTTCTTCGGAAGACGTTATCGAAATCATCATGCGCATTTATGCCAAGCATCTCCTCGAAACGCAGAACATCAACACTTCGCTGATTCACGATCTGAAAAAGTATCATTTATCCATTTATAAGAAAACCGAAGCGAATAAACAAGATGATACCAAACGTTTTGTCCCCCTCTTTCAAAAAGGAATCGAACAGGGACTGATTCGGAAAGACGCCAATATCGAAATCATTACATGGCTTTTGCGAAGCCAGTTCAAAGCTCTGATGGAAGACAATTACATTCCGGTCGATAAATATTCGCCCAACGAGGTGATACGCACCATCATCCTTACCTCTATACGCGGCGTGGCGACGGCTGCCGGCATTGACAAGGTCGATAAGATAACGGCAAACATGAACGAGAAGTAAATATCAAATTATAAACAGTTTTTAAATAGGTATGAAAATAGGTCTAAGCAAAAAGATGAGTATCGCAGCCCTTGCGTTTTTAATTCCGCTCCTGACGGTTGCGCAGGAGAAACAACCGCCCCTCGAACTGACATTGGATGGGGCGATCCGAATTGCACTGAGCGAAAATCCGTCGGTCAAGGTCGCCGACTTGGAAGTGCAAAAGAAAAAATACGCCAAACGTTCTTCGCATTCGGCGCTTTATCCGCAGATCGACATCGTCGGGCAATACAGCCGGACGCTGAAAAAGCAGGTGATGTATATGGACGGCGCGTTCGGAGGAGATATGTTTGCGCCGATTATTTCCGGAATAGAAGAAACACTGGCTAATCATACGGATTATGAGATTTCGACTAATCCCAAAGAACCGGGCGAATTAGCGAAGAACATTGGGAAGAATACGCCTCCTTCCGACCCCAATCAGGGAATTTCCGTTGGCCGCGACAACAATTGGACGGGCGGACTGCAATTGAACTGGCCGGTCGTTGTCCCCACGCTTTGGAAAAGTTTGGAGATTTCGAGTTTGGACGTGGAATTGGCCGTCGAAAGCGCCCGTTCGTCCAAGATTAACATGGTTCACTCCGTTCGCAAAGCGTATTACGGCGTGTTGCTGGCCAAAGACGCGCTGCACGTTTTTCAGGAAAGTCACGACAACGCCGTGTTGAGCTACAACGACATCCGGAACAAGTTCAAACAGGGCGTCGTTTCCGAGTTCGATTTGATTCGCGCCGATGTGAATGTGAAAAACATCAAGCCCAACCTGATTCAGGCGCAGAACGCTTACAACTTGGCCACCCTGTCGTTGAAAGCCCTGATGGGCGTGGATATGGAACAGGAAATCGCTATCCCCGGCAGTTTGTTGGATTACGAGGAAGGATTGTATGCCGAAGTCCTTGCGCTGGATACTTCGCTGGACGATAACTCGGATTTGAAAAAGTTTGATATTCAAACCGAACAGCTCCAAAAAACCTTGCAACTCTACAAGGCGCAGTTCTTGCCGACGATCGCCATCACGGGCAATTATACGTATATGTCGATGAACAACGATTTCCGCTTCGGCGATTATAAATGGAATCCCTATTCGACGGTCAGCCTGAACATCTCCATTCCGCTCTTCGACGGCTTCAAAAAAACAAACGATATTCGGCAAACAAAAGCTACCATCGAACAGATGAAATGGCAACGCGAAGACGTGGTGCGCAACCTCCAATTGGCCGTCAACAGCAATGTGAACAACATGACCAATTATGTGGAACAGGTTTTTTCGACGAAAGACGTTGTGGCGCAAGCTAAAAAAGGATACGAAATCTCCCAAAAGCTCTACGATACGGGCATGGGAACGTTGCTCGACTTGAACACGGCGCAACTGGGATTGACGCAGGCAAGCCTGGCTTTTACGCAGGCAATTTATAATTTCCTGACCTCCAAAGCCGACTTGGACAAAACGTTGGGAATAGGCGCTGAAGGCGCTCAAGTGACGAGTGACTTTTTTAAAGTGACAAGTGACGAGTGACAAATAATAAATAACAAATAAATAACAAACAAACATGTGATAAGTGATAAGTAAACGATTAAACGAGAGCCGCTTCGCGCCCTTGTCACTCGTCACTTGTCACTTGTCACTCCCAAAAAACAAAATTATGACAAAGGCAAAAATTGTATTACCCTTTTTATGCTTGGGAATGTTTTTCTCTTGTGGAGAAAAAAAGCAGGAAACGGTACAGGAAGAAGTGAAAGTAAAGGTGAACACCAGCGTCGCAAAACGGCAAACCGTAGAAAAGATAGCGACCTACACCGCGAATGTACAGGCAGATGTTATCAACCAGATTACGCCCACGATGCCGGGACGCATCGAAAAAATCTATGTGGAAATCGGACAGAAAGTGAGCAAAGGACAACTTTTGGTTCAAATGGAATCGTCTAATTTGCAGCAACAAAGCGCTCAGTTGGCCAACTTGCAGAAAGATTACGACCGTTACAGCGAACTGTTGAAAGTCGGCGGAATTGCCCAGCAACAAGTCGATCAGGTGAAAACACAAATCGACGTCCTGACGGCTGTCATCGCCAATCTGCGCGAAAACACGCAGTTGCGGAGTCCCATCAACGGTATCGTTACCGCCCGCAATTACGACAACGGGAATGTTTTCGCCCAACAACCGATATTGACTATCCAGCAACTGAACCCGCTGAAAGCGATCGTCTATGTTTCGGAAAGCAATTTCACGGACGTCAAAGTCGGTATGCCCGCCAAAATCCAATTGGATGTTTACGGCGACGAGGTTTTTAAGGGAAAAGTGTCGCTCATCTATCCGACCATCGACGCCGCGACGCACACCTTTGGCGTCGAAGTGGCGATCGACAACCGGAACGCACGGGTACGTCCCGGAATGTATGCCCGCGTATCGCTCCATTTTGGCGAAAAACAGAGCATCGTCGTCCCCGACGCCGCCGTACTGAAACAGGCGGGCGCCAACGATAAATACGTCTATGTCGTCGAAAACGGCGTCGCCCGCTACCGCAAAGTAGAATTGGGACAGCGTTTGGAAACCAATTACGAAATCCTCTCCGGCTTGAACGAGGGCGACGTCGTCGTTACCGCCGGCCAAACCCGCTTAATCGACGGAAGCGCGATAGAAACAACTAATAACTAATAACTAAAAACTAAAAACTATGAGAGCGTTTAACTTTTAGTTTTTAGCTTTTAGTTTTTTTTATTGCCTCAAACCGACTACCTTTGTCCGCGATATAAATACTAAGGGTAATAATAATTTTAATTACAGCAATGACATTATTGGAAGATATTCAATTAAAAGCCTTTTTTCAATCGGGCTTATGGGATACATTACTCCACAAAGCGTTTGAATTTGGATTTAACCTGATCGTTTGTTTCATTATTTATTGGGTCGGTCGAAAACTCATCCGGTACCTGAATCACCTGATGGGCAAGGTTATGAGTAACCGTGATTTCGATCCTTCCGTCGCCTCTTTCCTCAAAAGTCTTATTAATATTATTTTGACGTCCGCTTTGTTGATACTGATTATCAACCGGCTGGGTATAAACAACAGTTCTTTTGTCGCCCTGCTCGCATCGGTAGGCGTCGCTTTAGGTATGGCGATGAGCGGTACTTTGCAGAATTTCGCCGGCGGGGTAACGATTTTGCTTTTCCGCCCCTACAAAGTGGGCGACTATATTTTGGCACAGGGACAGGAAGGAACGGTGAAAGAAATTCAAATTTTTAATACCGTGATTGTTACCGCCGATAATCGCACGATTTATATTCCCAACGGGGGATTGAGTACGAATACCATCATTAATTACAACGATCAGAAAAATCGGCGCATCGAATGGGTTGTCGGGGTTGACTACGGTACCGATTACGATAAAACGAAAAATATTATCCGGGAAATCATTACCGGCGACAAGCGTATATTAGCCGATCCGGCGCCTCTTGTTGCATTAAAAACGCTGAACGAAAGTTCGGTCGATTTACTTATCCGCGTCTGGGTGCTGAAAGAAAATTATTGGGACGTCTATTTTGACATAAACGAGCAGATTTATAAAATCTTTGCCGATAAGGGAATCAACATACCGTTCCCGCAATTGACGGTACATTTAGCCGGTAAAAATAATTAGTAATCAATTCTAAAAAGATATTATTATGGAAATTCCTTATGCCGAGTCTTTTCGGATAAAAATGGTAGAACCCCTTTACCGCAGCACGCGCGAAGAACGCGAACGATGGATCAAAGAAGCCAAATACAACCTGTTCGGACTGAAGAGTTCGCAGGTTTTCATCGATTTACTTACCGATTCGGGAACCGGCGCGATGAGCGACCGTCAATGGGCGGCCATGATGGAGGGAGACGAAAGTTATGCCGGCTCCGCTTCGTATTTCAACATGAAAGAAGCGATTAAAACCATTTTGGGTTTCGATTATTTCCTGCCGACCCATCAGGGGCGCGCCGCCGAAAACGTATTATTTTCCGTGCTGGTAAAAGCCGGCGACGTCGTACCCGGAAACGCGCATTTCGATACGACTAAGGGACATATCGAGTTTCGGAAAGCAAGCGCTGTCGATTGCACCATTGATGAAGCCGGCGATACCCAACTCGAACATCCGTTCAAAGGCAATGTTGATCTGAATAAATTGGAAACCGTATTAAAGGCCTATCCGAAAGAAAAAATTCCGTTCATTTGTATAACAATCACTTGTAATACTTCCGGCGGGCAACCCGTATCAATGGAGAATATCCGGGGAATTGCCGCGCTGTCGCAAAAATATGGGATTCCACTCCTGTTCGATTCCGCCCGTTTTGCCGAAAACGCTTATTTCATCAAAACACGGGAAAAGGGGTACGAAAATAAAACCATTAAGAAAATTGTACGGGAAATGTTTCAATACGTCGATATGATGACGATGAGTTCGAAAAAGGACGCGATTGTCAACATCGGCGGATTCATTGCTTTCCGCAGCGAACAACTGTTTCGCGAAGCTTCCATCTATAACATTATGTTTGAGGGATATATTACCTATGGCGGCATGAGCGGTCGCGACATGAACGCGCTCGCAACAGGGCTGGACGAAGGCACGGAATTTGATTATTTGGATGGACGGATTCGTCAGGTAGCATACTTGGGTGCGAAACTGGACGAGTATGGAATCGCCTACCAACGTCCCGCCGGCGGACACGCCATTTTTATCGACGCCCTGAAAGTGTTGCCCCACGTGCCCCGCGAAGAATTTCCCGCCCAAACGCTGGCGGTGGAACTGTATTTGGAAGGCGGCATACGCAGTACCGAGATAGGCGCTATCCTTGCCGATCGCGATCCTGTTACCCGTGAAAACCGCTATCCGCAACTCGAACTGTTGCGCTTGGCAATCCCCCGCCGTACCTATACCAACAGTCATATAGAGGTAGCGGCGGCAGCTTTGAAAAACGTTTACGACCGGCGGGACAAGATAACCCACGGCTTGAAAATCGTTTACGAAGCGCCTATTATGCGGCACTTTACCGTAGAAATGGAAAAGAACTAAGAACTAAGAACTAAGAACTAAAAGTTGCGCGAAGCGCAGACAACTTGTCACTTGTCACTTGTCACTTGTTTACTTTTTCACAATGAAACGGCGGCTTTTATATTCAATAGTTACATTCGGTATTTTTCTTATTCTTTTGATTTGGGTAAATGTAACCGGGGAAAAAAACGTTGCCGGGAGGGATTATTATCAAATCAAGCAGGAAGGCATACTGAATATCGTAACCGAATACAACTCGGTTGATTACTATGTAACGGGCGATACGATTGCGGGAATACAGTACGAATTGTGCAAATACATTGAAAAACGTTCCGGTTTACACGTCGAAATTTTTCTTGCGAACAATATGGAAGCGTGCATCAAAGGATTGGAAAACCATACTTACGATATTATTGCCCGCAGCATCCCGATAACCAACGAGAATAAGGATTTGTTTCTATTCACCGTTCCGGTGGCGCAAAGTAAACAAGTGCTGGTACAGCGGAAACCGGTTGAAGGAGATACCGTGCTGTTTATCAGGAATCAACTTGATTTGTCAAACAAAGAAATCCATGTTCCGAAAAATTCGGCGGCAATTCTGCGCTTGCGAAACCTTTCCGACGAAATAGCGGAACCGATTCACATAAAAGAAACCGAACAATATTCCCGGGAAGAGTTAATTTACAGGGTGGCCTGTAAGGAAATTGATTATGCGGTAGTCGATCGGGAGTTGGCATTGAAAAACAGCATTTCCTTCCCTGAAATAGACGTCAAAACGGATATCGGATTCACACAATTCCAAGCATGGGCGGTGAGGAAGACATCGCCGGCGCTGCTGGATAGCTTGAATGTGTGGATTTCGGATTATGGCAGATGAGTATTCGAACGTGCTATTGGACAAAGATCAAAGGCGAACAGAAAACAAAGGAACAAACTGCTGATATTTCAAAATATTTCATGTAATTTTGCAAAAATTCCTGTTAAATTCAATTGGAGACATCATGAATCGACCGTTAGCAGAACGAATGCGTCCACAGTCCTTAGACGATTATGCCGGCCAAAAGCAGTTGGTAGGGCAAGGT
>JAISNS010000125.1 GCA_031276105.1 Dysgonamonadaceae bacterium | reverse complement strand
TGTGTGTGTGTGTGTGTGTGTGTGTGTGTGTGTGTGTGTACGCATAATTCCGTTAGCTTCCAAACTTTGGAAGTTAATAATGTGTAATAAACTGTAAATTTCGGAAGTTGCCATTTTTATTGTTGTTGTTTTACAAAAACCGCTGCAAATGTAATTCATTCAAACAAATTACGCAAACTTTCCGCTAAAAATTTATCTATCGACAAAATTTAGCGGAAAGTTTGTAAAAAACAGCGCGTCGAATCGTCTTTCTGTTATTTATATTCAAATATTTTGGCAAACCGGTAGATTGGGGCGTCGACGCCTTTCATTGTTATGGTTATATCCGTTTCGCCCGGAGAATTGGCCGGAAGGTTAAATTTACAGGTATCCGTGCCGTCGGCGCCACTTGTGACTATCGTCGTCGTACAAACTACATTACCGACTTTCACCTCGTGTATATCCTCGAATTTGTTGCCGGTAAGGGTTAACGGTTCTCCTGCCGAGCCGATAATCCGACTGATATTGCTGACGTAAAAATCGTTTACTTTATTTACATATTTGTAAGCGCCGTTTAAAGTTAGAGTAGGATTGCTGCCGACGGTTATTTTGACGTTCTTATTTCCGGTGTTGGTCGGTGAAGTGGCAGGAACTTTGCATCTCAGGAAATTGGGCGAAAGAACAGCTACCTCCGTACAGGGAAGGCCGTCGATAGTTACGGTGGGCGGATTCTGATAGCGAATTTGGTCCGCTGCTGCATTTTGGGCCAGTTCTTCGGCAGAGAGTGAACGATTATAAAGACGCAGAGAATAGAGATCGGTATCATGCAGAATACCATTGTTTTTTTGAGCGCCGACAGGGTTGGCTCCAATAGCCCACACGGTATTGCCCTGAGGCAGTCCGATTTCGCACTGGCAGTTGTCAATAACGTTCTCTGTTATGGCGCCGTTGATGGAGATATACTGCGTACAAGTTGTTGCATTGCTTAAAATTCCGGCGCTGGCGGTATAAATTACATCAGCAGAAATGATGTCAGGCGCGATGGCAAATTTGTAGCTCGAAGTGGGGTTGAGAGTGTAAAGCGTAAACCTTATCGGCGTCGATGCTTCGAGATATTCTTCAAAGCCAAAGCCGCCGCTTTCAAAACATCCCAACAGTGCGCTGTAACCCTTGAGAGTCGTCCATTCGGTACGATGTTTGTAGGTCACCTCTATCTGCATGTTGCTGGGGACGTAATTGGGTTTATTGATTCGGAGCCAGGTGTTGGTCATCGCCGTATATTCGCCGAAACTGAACGAGTTGCCTGTCCATTTAAATTCGCTGTTCAGCCCCTGAGTGGCGCAATCCTTTGAGAGGCACGCTTCTGCGTCCGGCAATATGCCGGTAGTTGACAGGTTTTTCCAACTGCTAATTGCATCGGAATGATATTTGTCTCCTTCTCCGGAATTGTTAATACCATCAAAGTGAGCAACAAGGCCGTCCTGCACATAATCTTCCGTTGAAGCGTATGGGAAATCCCCGTAAAGATAAATGGTATTACCTCCGTCGGTACTTCCAAAATTGGGCGAGAGGCTTTCCGGTTTAATGGTTGCTTCGTTGCTTTCTTCCAACACGTGGCAATTATCCGCAATCACCTTCACGTTGATTGTGCCGGCGGGAATAGCTACTTCCAGTTTCGGCTCTGTTGTCGCAGCAAGGTATTCGTAGCCTGCACCGTTTTTGTTGATATACCATGCGTAAGTTTTTGCTACGGTATTGACGGTAAACTCAATGTTGTCGCCACCGATCGCATTTGCCCAGTTGGAAGTAATCGACAGGGGATTTCCCGTACTTTTCCGGGAGGAAGATATTCGCTCCCAATAATTTCCGTTCCAGGCATGAATGCCGATGCAAGTGTTTTCGTTTGTGTTGTAAACCAATGCGCCTTTTAATCCGGCTTTTGCGACGTCTGTGTTTTCCGGCGTCACACCCGGAAAGCCGGCGGGAATTTCGGTTGGGTGGTCGATGCCGACATTCGAGAGGACTAAGCCGCCTTTTGCGCCGCTGTTCAAATCTAAGATTGCTCCGGCCTTCGGTTCATTGACGCTGCCGATAGTGACCTGAGCGCGCAAGTTAGCACTTAAAGTAAGCGCAATTGATAATACTAAAATTTTTGTTTTCATTGTAATTGTTGTTTATAAATTTATAATTGTTAATACTTAATACTTAATACTTAATTCATAATTCTTAATTCTTAATTTACTCCTATTCCTGTCATTGCGGGCTTGACCCGCAATCCCCTGATTAAAAGCTCTGCGTTGTTTAGGGGATCCCGCGTCAAGCGCGGGATGACAGGAATAGAATCCGTGACCATCCGCCCCATCCGCGTTCCATTGCGCAACGGACACAATAAAATACCTGCCGAATCTCTTATTTGGAGACAGACAGGTATTGTATTTTCCTGAAATATAATATTCGCGCGCGTGCGCCTGATTGTGTGTGTGTACGCATAATTCCGTCAACTTCCAAGCGTTGGAAGTTAATAATGTGTAATAAACTATAAATCTCGGAAGCTGCCATATTTTTATTGATATTTTACAAAAACCGCTGCAAATGTAATTGGTTTAATCGAATTGTGCAAATGTTCGGCTAAATCTTTTTTAGGGCGAAAATAACAAAGCATTCTATTAGAACCTGAAAAAGCGATAAATACTACACAAAGTGGATGATTTGCTTGATGAACGTTATGGCAAGTCCGGTACACAGTCGAGAAAGGATTTTGAAACTAAAGCTCCGGCATGGTACTGCGACTAAACAGGAACCCCGGCATCTTATCCCCCATTCTTAACAACTTTGTAACACTTTTTTTCCTGTTTTGTAACATCAAAGGTCTTATTTTGCAGCGGAAAAAGCTCCGGAATTTTAGAGAACAGGAATTTATGGATAAAAAAATAAAGCAAAAAATAGCGTTCGGTTTCTTTCGGGCATTGAGCCTGTTAGTTGTAGGAATCCTTTTCTGGATACTGGGATTCATCATTTACAACGGAATCGGCGTTATCAGTTGGGAGTTCCTGACCACAGCCCCGACAGACGGGATGACGGCAGGCGGTATTTTCCCTGCGATTGTCGGAACTTTTTGCCTGATCGCCGGCAGCATTGTCTTTGCCTTTCCGGTTGGCCTCATGTCGGGGATTTACATCAGCGAATACGCCGGAAACGGATGGATAATAAAATTTATCCGTATCATGACCAACAATCTGGGAAGTATTCCTTCCATTGTTTTCGGACTGTTCGGCATGGCGCTGTTTGTCAATACATTCGGCTTCGGCGATTCCATCATTGCCGGTTCGCTTACGCTCGGATTATTGATATTGCCCCTAATTATCCGAACAACCGAAGAGGCCTTAAAAGCGATTCCCGGTTCTTACCGCACGGGCAGTCTGGCGTTGGGAGCAAGCCGGTTACAGACGGTTACGCGGGTAGTGCTGCCGGTAGCCTTTCCCAACATCATGACCGGTCTGATTCTTGCCGTCGGAAGGGTTTCGGGCGAAACGGCGCCGATACTGTTTACCGTTGCCGCTTATTTCCTGCCGAAATTACCGTCCGGTATTTTCGATCAGGTCATGGCTTTACCTTATCACCTGTACGTTATCGCCACCAGCGGAACCGATATTGAAGCGTCGCGCCCTATCGCTTACGGCACAGCTCTGGTGCTGATTATCATTGTCTTGCTGATGAATTTACTGGCGACGGTTTTACGCAGGTATTTCGGAAAACGGGTAAAAATAAATTGATATGATTGAAACAAAGAATATAAATTTCTATTACGGTAATTTTCATGCGTTGAAAAATATCAGTATGCAGATGGAAACTCATACGGTGACGGCCTTCATTGGGCCTTCGGGCTGCGGAAAATCCACCTTCCTGCGGCTTTTTAACCGAATGAACGATTTGATTGCTAACACCCGCTTAACCGGCGAGTGCTTGATTGATGGGAAAAACATTTATGAGAAATCAATACAGGTAGATGAATTGCGGAAAAAGGTAGGTATGGTTTTCCAGAAGCCGAATCCGTTTCCCAAGTCCATTTTCGAAAATGTCGCCTACGGACTGCGAGTGAACGGCGTAAGCAAGCAATCGTTTATTGCCCGGCGGGTGGAAGAGTCGCTACGGGCGGCTGCCCTGTGGGAAGAGGTGAAGGATAAACTGAAAAAGTCGGCTTTTGAACTGTCCGGCGGACAGCAGCAACGGCTGTGTATTGCCCGCGCGCTGGCTATTTCGCCCTCAATCCTGCTGATGGATGAACCGGCTTCGGCGCTCGATCCGATTTCAACATCCAAGATAGAAGAGTTGATTTATTTGCTGAAAAAGGAATATACGATCGTCATCGTTACGCACAACATGCAACAGGCCGCCCGCATAAGCGATAAAACAGGCTTTTTCATGCTGGGCGAATTAGTCGAATTTAATGATACGAAAAAAATGTTCTTAAACCCGGAAAAGGAACAGACACAAAATTATATCACGGGAAGATTCGGATGAGTTATAAGTTATGAGTTAATAAGTTATGAAATATACGGAAAAAGAGCTGCAAGCGCTCAAGGAAGAAGTAAATGAGATGTGGAAATTAGTATTGTCGCAACTCGAAAAAGCAAAACAATCGTTTTTGAATAAAGATGTTGAATTGGCGCGAGAAATAGCCAGCCGCGAAAAACGGGTGGATGCTTTCGAACTGAAAATCGACAGCGATTGCGAAAACTACATTGCCCTGTTCAGTCCGGTAGCCGTCGATTTGCGTTTAGTACTGTCGTTAATCAAAATAAGCATTACGCTGGAACGCATCGGGGATTTTGCCGAAAGCATTGCCCGCCATGTGATCGACAATGATTGCTGCGAAATCGACCGGCCAATCATAGATGAATTGCAGATCGAAAAAATGTTTGATACGGTCATCTCCATGTTGACTGACAGTTTTGTCGTTCTTGAATCGGAAAATACCCGGATATCGGGAAAAATCATGTCGAAAGACAATGAAATGGATACGCTCTATCACCGTTCGCTGGATATTTTAAGCGCTTATTTGCAGCAGAATCCGGCGCTGATTCGTTGCGGATTAAAAACGTTTATGATTATCCGCAAACTCGAACGGATTGGCGATCATTGCAGCAATATCGTGGAAGAAATCGTGTTCTACGTAGATGCCAAAGTACTGAAACATGGCGGACGTGTTTTGGGCGACAAGTAAATTTTATTAATCCCGGATTGTTTTCTATATTTGCACGATGAATACAAATTTTGAACAGCCTAAAATACTGATTGTCGATGACGAACCGGTCATTTGCGAAATCCTTGAATTTAATCTTATCAATGAAGGATTCGATGTTATGTGCGTACATTCGGCGGAAGAAGCCTTGAAAAAACTGACCCCGTCTCATTCCCTGATTCTCTTGGACGTGATGATGGCGGGAATGTCGGGCTACAAATTGACGGAAAAACTGCGGCAAAGGAAAATCGAAACCCCAATCATTTTCCTGACGGCGAAGGATACGGAAAATGATATGCTGACCGGATTTTCCGTAGGCGGCGACGATTATATTTCCAAACCGTTTTCGATAAAGGAAGTAGTCGCCCGGGTAAAAGCGGTCTTAAAAAGGCATGATACGCAGGGAGAAAAAGCGCACGGCAAACTGATTTTTGACAACGTAACGATCGACTTGGAACTGAAAGAATTGATTATCGGCACGGAAAAAATCATGCTGACAAAAACCGAATTTGAGTTAGTCCTGCTTTTATCAAGTAATCCGGAACGCATCTATTCGCGGGAGGAAATCATCGACCGGGTATGGCGCGACACTCCGTATATCACCGAACGAACGGTTGATGTTCATCTTACCCGCTTGCGTAAAAAACTGGGGAAATACGCCTACCTTATTGCTAACCGCGCCGGTTTCGGATACCGGCTTAATATTGCCAAAGAATGAAAACCGGTTACAAACAAAAACTGTTCCTGTATATTGTCGTCGTCTTCGCTTTGTTTACCGCTGGGGTGATTTTCCTTGAGCAGTCGCGCGAACGGCAGCACAAAACGGAAGCGCTGGAAGAAAAGTTAGACGTTTTCGCCGGTATTGTCCACGCGGAACTGGAACATCGTCCGGAGGCGCAGCAATCGTTAGACAGTTTACTCTCGCTTTTTCCGGAAAACATCCGCCTGACGCTCATCGACCGGCAAGGGCGCGTCCTGTACGATAATGCGATTAAAGAAGCGGATCAAATGGAGAACCACGCCCGGCGTCCCGAAATAATCGCCGCCCGCGAAAAAGGAAAAGGAAGGGATATACGCATTTCTTCGTCCAATAAAACGGAATATCTCTACTACGCCAAGCAGTTCAACAACTACTATATCCGCGTGGCGTTGCCTTACGATATCCGGGTAAAGCATTTCATGGAAGCGGACAATCTATTCCTGTATTATATTATCCTCCTTTTTGCCGTCATGCTGGCGCTTATCAATTTAGTAGCCGGCCGGTTCGGCAAATCCATCCGGCAACTCCGTGATTTTACGCGATTTATCGAAAACAAAGAACGATCCAAAGACAATTCTCCGTATTCCATTCTTCATTCGTCGTTTCCGAAAGATGAACTGGGCGAAATAGGCGCTAAAATTGCGCTTAATTACCGTCAGTTGAAAGAAAGCGAAAAGGAAATCGCGCTCGAACGCGAAAAACTCCTGCAGCATGTCCACAGTTCGGAAGAAGGACTTTGTTTTTTCTCGGCCTCCCAATCGGTGGAATTTTATAATGGCTTATTTATCCAATATTTAAACGTTATCGCCGATAACGCAAACAGTAATCCGGCGAACATATTTATCGACCGTTCGTTCGAGAAAGTAGTTTCCTTTATTTTCAACCGCGAAAAACGGGATAACTATTTTGAAACGCCCATCAATAAACAGGGGAAAAATTTCATGGTACGGGTGAATATTTTCGATGATAAAAGCTTTGAAATCATCATCAACGATATTACGAAACAGGAAAAGACACGCCGCCTGAAACAGGAAATGACCGGCAATATCACGCACGAATTGCGGACGCCTGTAACCGGCATCCGGGGTTGTTTGGAAACGATTCTGGAATATCCGATGGAAACTGAAAAAAAAGATTATTTCATCAAAAGCGCCTACGAACAAGTGTTGGCGCTTTCCGAACTCATTCAGGATATGAGTTTGATTACCAAGATGGAAGAAGCCCCTCAATCGTTTAAGCTGAAAGCGGTCAATATCTGCCGGCTCCTTTCCGGCCTGAAAGAAGAATTTGCGGCGGCGTTGCAGGAAAAAAACATGGAGATGGAATGGAACGTCGGCGAAAATGTAATGGTCAAAGGAAACCACAATCTGATTTATTCGATATTCCGTAACCTGACGGACAATGCTGTCAGGTATGCCGGAAAAGGCGTTCGGATCTATATCAACCGCGACAGCGAAGATAAAGATTTCTATTACTTCTCGTACTCCGATACCGGGGTAGGGATTCCCGGCGAACAGCACCTGAACCGGTTATTCGAACGATTTTATCGCGTCAACGAAGGCCGCACGCGCGACACGGGCGGTTCGGGACTGGGATTGTCGATCGTCAAAAACGCCGTGGCCTTCCACAAAGGCAAAATAGTAGCCAAGAACAGAGCCGGCGGGGGACTGGAGTTTTTATTTAAATTACCGAAAATGTCGGCGGGATGATGTCACTTTACCGGATTTGCCTGTTTATCCATACTTTATACAAAACATCATTAATAAATGTCAAAAAAGATATTTTTTTTTGTGAAAGTAAAAAAAAAGCAATAACTTTGGCGCCATTCTTTTAATTAAAAAATTCGCTTAAAAAATCTGATTACAATGTCAAACTCAATGTCAAGAAGAGCCTTTCTTCAAAAAGGCAGTGCAGCCGCAGTGGGATTAACAATTATTCCGGGTGTGGTGATGGGGAAAAGTTTCAGTGGACAAACAGCCCCAAGTGATAAATTAAATATCGCCTGCGTAGGTATCGGCGGTATGGGATTTGCAAACCTGAAAGCCGTTCAAAGTGAAAACATCGTGGGCTTAGCCGATGTTGATTGGAAGTACAGCAAACAGGTTTTCGACCATTTCCCCAATGCAAAAAAGTATTATGATTTTCGTGTAATGTATGATGAAATCGGGAAAGACATCGATGCCGTAATTGTTGCCACTGCCGATCATACGCACGCTATCGTTGCCGCGACAGCCATGACGCTCGGCAAACACGTTTATGTACAAAAACCGTTGACTCACAGTGTTTATGAATCTCGCTTACTCACCAAACTGGCCGCTAAACACAAATTAGCGACTCAAATGGGTAATCAAGGAGCTTCCGGTGAAGGCGTTCGCCAAACCTGCGCTTGGATTTGGGCAGGAGAAATCGGCGAGGTAAAGAAAGTGGAATGTTATACCGACCGACCGATTTGGCCGCAAGGACTTTCCCGCCCCGAAAAAATTGAAAAAGTTCCTTCTTCGCTGAAATGGGATTTGTTTATCGGGCCGGCGCCTATGCGTCCTTACAACTCAATTTATACGCCATGGAATTGGCGCGGCTGGTGGGATTTTGGAACCGGAGCCTTGGGCGACATGGCTTGCCACATCATGCAACCGGTAACCGAAGCGCTGAAATTGAAATATCCGGTCAGCGTTCAGGCAACTTCAACGATGCTGCTGTCCGATGCGGCGCCCAATGCCGAAGTTGTGCATTACGTATTCCCCGCTCGCGAAAACCTGCCGAAAGTAGCTATGCCTGAAGTAGAAGTCGTATGGTACGACGGCGGATTATTGCCTGCCCGTCCCGCTGGATTGCCTGCCGGTAAGAATTTAGATATGTCCGGTGGCGGCGCAATTTTCCACGGAACAAAAGATACTTTAATCTGCGGTTGTTACGGCGTTGAACCGTATCTCCTTTCAGGAAGAAAACCCCAGTCGCCCGAAGTGAAACGCAAAGTAACTCTTTCACATGAAATGGATTGGGTGCGCGCATGTAAGGAAAGCCCGGCTAATCGTGTCGAAACGACTTCCGATTTCAGCAAATCAGGCCCATTAAACGAAATGGTAGTAATGGGTGTATTGGGCGTTCGTTTGCAAGGACTTAACCAGGTACTGAACTGGAATGGCGAAAAAATGGAATTTACCAATATTCCGGCTAATGCAACCGTTCGTTCGGTTATTAAAGACGGATTTACCATTAAAGACGGTCACCCGACTTTCGATAAAACAATGACGGAACCGGCCAATGCACAAGCTTTTGCGAAAGAATTAATTAAACATACTTATCGCGAAGGATGGTCGTTGCCGGCAATGCCTTGATGAATTATGAGTTATGAATTTCAATTTTAAATAAAAAAAATGAAAAGGTTATATTATTTTTTAAGTATAGGAATAGCAGCAAGCTTGTTTGTCGCCTGCAGTCCTAAAAAAACGACAGAAGAAGTAAAACAAGTGGAAGAAACGGCAATAACTGTTAATCCGAAATTAACTGCCGAAGGGGCTTATGAAGCGCTCGTGGAAGCTACCGAAACAAGTCCGGCTTATGTCTTGGTCAATAAACCGCAGGTAAATTTGGACGAATTTCCGAAAGATAAGGATGGTTTCATTACCTTATTCGATGGACAAACATTTACCGGATGGCGTGGCTACGATAAGGATACCATTCCCGGAAAATGGATAATTGACGACGGCGCAATCAAAATCAACGGCTCCGGACAAGGCGAAGCCCACAGCCGCGACGGCGGCGACATCATTTTTGCTCATAAATTCAAAAATTTTGAATTGAGTTTTGAATGGAAAGTTGCGAAAGGAGCCAATTCGGGAGTGCTTTATCTGGCTCGCGAAATTAAAGGCGAACCTATCTGGATTTCGTCCCCCGAATATCAGGTGCTGGATAATATCGGCCATCCGGACGCGCAATTGGGCGAAAACGGGAACCGGCAATCAGCTTCATTGTATGACATGATTCCGGCAAATCCCCAAAATGCAAAACCGGTCGGCGAATGGAACCAAGGCGGCATCATGGTTTACAAAGGAACGGTTATCCATAAACAAAACGGGAAAAATGTCGTGGAATATCATTTGTGGACAGATAAATGGAACGAATTGGTCGGCAAAAGCAAATTCAAAGCCGGAGGAGATTTTCCGTTGGCATACGACTTGTTAGTTAACTTAGGCGGCGAAGAACGCGAAGGATATATCGGCCTGCAAGACCACGGCGACGATGTTTGGTACAAAAATATCCGTATCAAAATATTGGAATAAGA
>JAISNS010000052.1 GCA_031276105.1 Dysgonamonadaceae bacterium | reverse complement strand
CCCCCCGCGAACGCCGGATGGCGTTGCCCTTTTGGTGTTTTGCACATACATAAAAGGGTGACGCCTCCGGCGTTCATCGGGTAAGAAGCTACGTTTATCCCCGGATAAATCCGGGGGTTATTCACCGGGTACGCCTGCCGGCGTATCGCAATGCGGCAATGCAGTGCGTCTTTCAGGGAATCTCGCGTCAAGCGCGGGATGACAGGGATGGTGCAGACATCCTGCACCGCAGCGGTGCACGTGCCTGCACCGCAGCGCAAAATTGTTGACATGATAAATAAAAAATTTAATTGATTTATAAAAAATAAGGAGCAAGGTAAAAGGCAAAAGGTGCAAGGTTGGGCACAGGGTAAAAAGCAAAAGGTACAGGGTATGCGATTTTGCCGCTTGCACCTTATACCTTGTACCTCCCCTGTACCTTTTCCCTTTAGCCCTGAACCTGAACTGTGTGTGTGTGTGTGTGTGTGTGTGTGTGTGTGTGTGTGTGTGTGTGTGTGTGTGTGTGTGTGTGTGTGTGTGTGTGTGTGTGTGTTAGCATAATTCCGTTAGCTTCCAAACATTGGAAGTTAATAATACATAATAAATTGTTATTTACGGAAGCTGCCATATTTATTGTTGTTGTTTTACAAAAACCGCTGCAAATGTAATTCAATAAATCAAATTATGCAAATATTCGGCGAAATCTTTTTTAGGGCAAAGCGAATAGCCTTTTCCGGCGCCTCAAAAAAAGATTTAGCCTATTTTTCCCGCATGAAAATATGAATCGGCGTTCCGCTCAATTTCCAATGCTTGCGGATTTGATTTTCGAGGAACCGTTTGTAGGGTTCTTTCACCCATTGGGGAAGGTTGCAGAAAAATACGAAAGAGGGAATCATCGTATTCGGTAATTGGGTGATGTATTTGATTTTTACTTCTTTGCCCTTAATCATGGGCGGCGGCGTGTTTTCGATGATGGGCAACAGGGTCTCATTTAATTGATGGGTGGGTATTTTTTTCTTTCGGATGTTATAAACTTCGTTCGCTGTTTCCAAAATCTTGTATATGCGCTGTTTGCTAAGCGCGGAAGAGAAAATGACGGGGATGTCGGTAAAGGGAGCCGTTCGTTCGCGAATAGCGTTTTCGAACGTTTTGATGACTTTTTGGTCTTTGTTTTCCACTAAATCCCATTTATTGACCACGATTACCAATCCTTTTCTATTCTTTTGGATCAGCGAAAAAATGTTCATATCCTGCGATTCGATTCCGCGGGTCGCGTCGAGCATCAGGATGCAAACGTCGGCGTTTTCGATGGCACGAATGGCGCGGACAACCGAATAATATTCCAAATCTTCGTTCACTTTGCCTTTTTTCCGGATGCCGGCGGTATCGACTAAGTAAAACTTCAGTCCGAACTTATCGTATAACGTATAAATAGAATCGCGCGTTGTTCCCGCAATATCCGTCACAATATTGCGTTCTTCGCCGATAAAAGCATTGATTAGCGAAGATTTACCGGCATTGGGACGGCCTACGACCGCGATTCGCGGGACTTCGTCTTCCGTTTCTTCTTCGTTTTTTTTGTTGAATTTGGAAACAATCAAATCCAATAAATCGCCGGTTCCCGAACCGTTGATGGCCGATATATTGTACGGCTCGCCCAATCCTAAGGAATAAAATTCGGCCGACTGCGGATGCAAATTGAACGTATCGGCTTTGTTGGATACCAGCAGCGTCGGTTTTTTACCGCGGCGCAGCAGATTGGCAACTTGTTCGTCCAAGTCGGTAATCCCGTTGGTTACATCAACCAAAAAGAGGATGACGTCGGCTTCTTCGATCGCGATTTGAACCTGTTTATTGATTTCTTCTTCAAAAATATCGTCTGAGTTCAACACCCAACCGCCGGTGTCGATAACGGAAAATTCTTGACCGTTCCATTCGGCTTTGCCGTATTGGCGGTCGCGCGTTGTGCCGGCTTCTTCATTTACGATAGCCTTCCGGCTTTGTGTCAAACGATTGAAAAGGGTCGATTTGCCTACGTTGGGGCGACCCACGATAGCGACTATGTTGTTCATATTTTAATCAAGTTTATATCCGAAATTTTTTAAGAGATTATCGCGGTTTCTCCAGTCTTTTTCTACTTTCACGAACATTTCGAGAAAGATTTTTTTCTCAAAGAAACGTTCAATGTCTTTACGCGCCATCGAGCCTGCTTTTTTGATGGCTTTTCCCTTGTCGCCGATGATGATTCCTTTCTGCGATTCTCGTTCGACGATAATCAGCGCTTTGATGTGAATCAATTCGTCCGTTTCCTTGAATTGTTCTACAACGACTTCTACCGAATACGGAATTTCTTTTTGGTAGTAGAGCAATATTTTTTCACGGATGATTTCCGTTACGAAAAAACGGGCGGGACGGTCGGTCAGCGCGTCTTTTTCAAAATAAGGCGGCGATTCGGGAATCAGTTCTTCGATTCGCTTTTTCAAGTATTCGGTATTGAACCGGTTGCTTGCCGAAAGTGGAATGATTTCCGCACGGGGAAAGATTTTCGTCCATTCGGCAACCAGTTGTTCCAATTCTTTTTGATTGGTTAAATCAATTTTATTAATAACCAGCAGAACAGGCGATTCTGCCTTTTGAACTTTTTCCAAAAAGAAGTTGTTTTTATCTATCTTTTCGATTACGTCGGTTACATATACCAGAACGTCGGCATCGCCTAAAGCCGATTCGGAAAAAGTAAGCATATTTTCCTGTAACTTGTAATTGGGTTTCAAAACGCCCGGAGTATCCGAATACACAATTTGCATGTCGCCGGTATTGACAATACCCATAATCCGGTGTCGCGTAGTTTGAGCCTTGGACGTAATGATGGAGATACGTTCACCCACCAGCAAGTTCATCAACGTTGATTTCCCTACATTGGGGTTTCCTACGATATTTACGAAACCGGATTTATGCAAAGTCGTATCCCCATTTCAGATAGGTAGCACCCCAAGTGAATCCGGCTCCGAAAGCGGTAAGGATGATATTGTCTCCTTTATGCAATTTCGGTTCCCATTCCCACAAGCAGAGCGGAATAGTTCCGGAACTTGTATTGCCGTACCTGTCAATATTAATCATTACCCTTTCAAGGGGGATATTCATCCGGTCGGCCACTGCGTCGATAATGCGTTTGTTTGCCTGATGAGGCACCACCCAGTGAATATCATCTTTGGGCAGATTATTTCGTTTGGCTAATTCTTCGCAAGTATCGGCCATGCGGGTAACGGCGTATTTAAAGACCACTTTTCCGTCTTGCCAGATGTAGTGCATTCGTTGATCGACGGTTTCATGACTTGCCGGATGTACCGAACCGCCGCCGGGCATAATCAGGTGTTCTTCGCTGTTTCCGCCGCTACGCAGGATAGAATCCATTATTCCTGTTTCTTCGGTCGTACCTTCCAGAAGGACAACTCCGCAGGCGTCGGAAAAGATCGGGCAAGTATTCCTGTCCTGATAATCCGTAACTACTGATAAAACATCGCCTGCTATGACCATTATTTTTTTGTATTTTCCCGATGTAATAAATGCTTCGCCTACTTCCAAGGCATAAAGAAATCCGCTACATGCGGCGCTCAGGTCGAAACCGAAAGCATTTGTTAAACCCAAACGATAGGTAATGAGGGCGGCAGAGTTGGGAAGGACGTAATCGGGCGTAGTGGTAGCAAATATCACCGCATCAATAGATAACGGATCGAAATCGCGTTTGCTTCTTAAATTTTCTATTGCTTTTTGGGCTAAATAGGTAATACCTTTTCCTTCTTCCGGTTTTAAGATACGGCGTTCTTTGATACCGATTCGTTTTGTAATCCATTCATCGGAAGTATCGACTATGGTGGATAATTCTTCGTTTGTCAAACGGTATTTCGGAACATAAGCGCCTATTCCTGTGATAACTGCGCGAACTTTACTCATGTTTTTTTATTCATTGAAAAATACCCTAAAAGGCGATTAACTCAATCTACCTTTTAGGGTCAGTTTTGTGTTTTAAATACCGGAATTTATGCTTTAACAGCTTTATCGATGATTACTTTCCCTTTGTAATACAGTTTTCCTTCATACCAATGCGCTCTGTGGTACAAGTGATATTCACCTGTTGTCGGGTCGAGAGCGATTTGCGGGAGTTTAGCTTTATCATGCGTTCTTCTTTTATCTCTTCTCGTTTTACCGGTTCTTCGTTTAGGATGTGCCATTTTTTTATTATTTTATTTAATTATTAATTTCTCAACATTTATAATTCTTCTTTCAAGCCTTTTAAGGCGTCCCATCGAGGGTCTATTGTTTCTTCAATCGGGTCTTCGTCGGTAACAACAATATCGTCCGGAGCGTCCATATCGAAAGAATCGTCGTCGTTGTCCGATTTTGTCGTATGTTTTTTCAATTTGGCGCTCATTTGTTTATTGCATTTGCCGGGAGTATGCACGTGCTTGATCGGGATGGCTAAAACGATAAATTCGTACAGGAACCAAGCCAGGTTAATCACGCCCTCCGATTCGGGGATTACTATGATTTCATCGCTTTCTTCGGAATAATCTTTCCCGAATTTAACAATCAAGTGAGCCGTTGTTTCGAGTGGATAGTCCATATCGTCTAAACATCTGTCGCACGGAACTACTACATGACCCTCGAACTTGAACGAAAAATCAAATACGCCCGTTTTTTTAACGATTTGAACGGAAGCGTTGATTTTTCCTTTTTGTACCTCTTCTCCCCCTATATTTGTGAAATATTGGCTGTCAAGCAGATAGTTTTTTTCTTCGCTATCTGCCTGCATCCCTTTTAAATCTATTTTATATAAATCAAATTTACCCACAGTCTTCTGTTTTGTAAAAAACGCAGCAAAGGTATAAAAAAAAACGATACAATAAAAAAATCCTGTTAATTCGACTAATTTTTTTTTGAGGCGCCGGAGAAAAATATATTTCCCTCGTTCGACGTAGCTTGGACGCTATGCCGAGCGGGCGCACAAAAATACCTGCCGAATCTCTTTTGAAGATAGACAGGTATTGTATTTTCCTGAAAATTGCCTTTTTGTTATTGATATTCAAATACTTTGGCAAACCGGTAGGTTTTGCTGCTCGTTGTTATCGTGATATCCACTTCGCCCGCAGGATGATCTTGAAGGGTACATTCGCAATAGGTCGAAGTTTGAGTAGCGGGAATAATCGGGCAGTCATTGCCTCCTACCTCAATTTTGCTTATGTCGCTTGCACCCAATTTATTGCCGGTAAGTTCCAATACATCCCCCGCTGAGCCGATAATCGGACTGATATTGCTGACATAAAAATCGTTGACGGGATGTACATATTTATAAGCGTCGTCTAAAATTAGCGTATTGCCGCCGGTGGTTATTTCGACATCTTTAAG
>JAISNS010000356.1 GCA_031276105.1 Dysgonamonadaceae bacterium | reverse complement strand
AAAACTGTCATCCAACATTTGGATGACAGTTTTTTTAGAAACAATTATTTAAGAATTTTATTCCTTTACTTGTTTATCTTAATGACTTTTTCACCTTCCGCCGTTTGTAATTTCACGATGTAAATTCCTGCATTCAGATGACTTACATCAATAGTCTTGCCGGAGGTTGCCGTTAATATTTTTTGACCGGAAATATTATAAAGATTCACATTTTGCACCGGAGTTTTGGAACGGAAATATAACGAATTGTCGTGGATAAATGCCGTAGCGTTTGATTGGGTAATGCTAGGTAAGCCGGTTTTGAATGTAGCATCTACTTTTCCTGCTTGCAACACGACCCCACTTTGCATATTTTGAATCCAGTAAACGACCAATAAATTATTGAAATCTTCGACGGAATGTTCGATTGCGTGATTAATCGGAGAATTAGCGTTAGCCGGCAAACGATAATTTCCATTAAACGTATAACTGAGATCAACTATTTGCGGGACATCTGTTTCAAAATTTTCGATCGGATCGCCGTTTACATTCGTCAAAAATTTCTTCATTACATTGAGAAATTCGGTTTCTCCATTTGACTTTTTGTTTTTAGTTGTTCTTTTTTCTACAACAGCGGCAAACAGATATAAATTTTCTGTGTTCATGGCTGTTGCCGGCGTAATGGTAATTTTCGCACTCACGGTTTTTTCATCTGTTTCTGCGGTAGCAGATAATGCTACTATCGACGGAATCGCCGCTAATTGGTTAAAAATAGTTTTAGTATAACTCCCTGAGTTATTGCCCCATTTCCCATCCACAACTAAAAATGGAACGCTGGAAATGCCATATAAATCGCGTTTGACACCACCTTCCAACGTATAATAAGGATCGCCGGTAGAAGGCCAATTCATCTGGTAACGGATATTTGCCCATTGATTTTCATCTACCGAATTTAAAACGGTTTTTAAATTGGCATTTCCTGCTTTACAAGGGCCACAAGTAGAGCTTGTATAACTTTCGTGCAATAATACACGAGGTACAATATAGGCTAATCCTTGTGTATTAATTGATTTGGAGTGAGAAAAATTTTCATCTCCATTCGGATTTTTTGCTGTTACGGAAATTGAATACGTTTTTGCTTCGCTGATTAGCAGTGAATCGGGATGCTTGAAATTGTAAGCAGCATTAGGCGCTATATTTAAACCGGTAAAGTTATAAGAAACAGGATCCGCTCCATTCGTCGGGTATTCTAAAGTATTCACATGGTATTCTAAAGTAAAAGAAGTAAGGTTTGCTGGTCCCAAATTCTTAACTGTGCCTTCAATGGAAAGTTTTTCCCCTGCAAGTTTGGAATCCTGAATATTTAAAGATGAAATTATGAGTGCATTAGCCGGTGAATTTACTCCTTTTGCCACTGCTTTAATCATAAAAACATATCCTGCAGATGCAATATTATCGGTTTGACCGGCACTATATATCCATCCTTGTTTAGTTGCACTTCCTGTTGCAACGGCAAGAGGGAAGCCTCCTGTTTGAGCAATAGTTACCTGATAACCAATATAAATACTTTGACTTATATCAATTTCATACTCAGTATTCAAATCTACGTTATTCCATCCTCCGGTCACAGTAACCGGCTGGTTTATAACCTCTATTGATGCGGCAAGCGACGTCCCTTGACGGATACTTACATTAGCTGCTGTAAGATTAGCCACTTGGTCTGCAGGAATATAAAATTGTACTTGTCGGATGGTTAAAGCCCGTTTTTCTGTAGCATTGAAATTCATAATATCTCCCGGAAGCAATTCCATATAAGCAGCAAGTACTCCTCCTCCGGAGTTGAATCCATAACCATTTACCATAGTTTCTGAAGTTAACCAAGTTAATATCAAGTCATCATCAGCTTGTGGAACATAATTGTACGAAGACGTAGCCTCCAATTTTGGAGAAGGAGCTAATTGGAAAGCATTTTGAGACCAAACATTCACTATACTAAAAAGTGAAATCAATAAAAAGAATAAATTTTTCATAAACTATTTAATTAATATTAATACTGTATTGTTATTTTTTTAGAAATCAATCGTTTGCTATTTGTTTTTACGGTGTAGATATAAATACCTTTGTCCAATTTTTCAGGTAAAATAAAAACACCATCGGAATTTAACGGATACTCCCCAATTTTATTTCCAACGATATTAAACAGTTCTAACAGAACATTTTTTTCATTGAAAAAATACTTGAATATTAAGTTGTTTCCGTCTTGAGAAGCAATTATATCGTTCTTGCTGTTTATTGTTTCATCCAAACCCGACTGTTGATTATAATCGTAAGTAACTGTAACGGTTGATACATCTTCCGGAGAATCTGTCGGATAAATTTTATATTCAACTGTTGCTTGTGTATAATTATTTTTGACCAATAGCAAGTTCAAATGGAAAACCGGACTTTCTACTAAAGCATCAGCTTCTACTATTTTTTCCTGAGGCGGTGGAAACATTGAATTATTAGCCACACAACTACCGAAACAAGTACTCAAAGTAGCGCCCGATTCGCTTGAAGGAGGCGTAATGATACGCCTTCTGAGAGAAGCGGAAATCGTTTCGTTTGTTAAATTTTTAACACTCAAGCCCGATTCAATTGTCAGGGTTTCAAACTCATCAAAAGAAGTTTCGGAAGCTGTAAATTCGGCATTATTTGCCAACTGGACATTATTTCTATAAAAGACCAAGGACTGTGCCGATGCAGTCATTGAAAGTACGAATAGTCCACAACATAAAGTAATAATTTTTTTCATATGCATATATTTTTTTAATGATTGTTTAATAAATGAATTTCCGTTACCCCTAACACCTTATCGGAATCAACGTTATAAACAAAACCGACAATAGATATATTTTCCGGCTTCCAATTTTCGTTTAAGATATAGTTCGTTGTTTTTTCTGTTTTTTCGTCAGTTGCTAAAGCGACCAATTCTCCCCAAACGCCATTGATAGCCGATCGAAAAATGTGCCGGTGTAAATAATTATTGTTCACAGTGCTTCCCACCAATTGTTTGTTGATTACGTTATCTTCAATGATCCACAGTAATAATTTAGCATTAGAAATTTCCTGTAATCCTTTTAATTGGGTAATCACATTTATTTCACGGCTATCGCTATTGTAACCGGCAGACAGGCTAATATCTAACGAAGGAGAATTTTTAAATTGTTCCAAGACAACACCCGCCCATTGCTCATAAACTTGGGAAAATTTTCCATCAATAACCCCTGCCGGATGTTGCATGGCTCCGAAATGATCGTTATAAACATTCCCTTCTTCCGTAACTAACGACAATTTAGGAACTCTGGGTGAGGAATGAATAGTAACTGCGACCAAAGTATCGCCATAAATTTCTTTTAACATAGCCACTTCCGCGCCGGCTTCAGGACAATTCGGGCAGGCTTGATCGGTAAAATCCAACAATAAGACTTTTTTTACGACAGTTCCCTTGTTCGTTTCCAGATCAATCTGGCGATTGTTTTCCGGAATTGTATCACATCCACTGTAAATAAACATTACACTCAGAAGAAAAAATGCGCTGTTTTTTTTCATATCCCGAATTAAAAATTATAATTGTAAGACAATGTAAATCCTCTACTTGCCGGTACATCCCTGCACACGCCTCCCGAACAGTCGCGTCCTGCCCGTGTTCGGCCATATCCGAATTGAATAAAATGCGCTTCCCAGGTATAACTAACCAATGCTCTATAATAATGCATATCTGTTATTCCGGAATTATACATATCCGAAAGAGTAAACATCAAATAAGGCAATACCGATAATTCTATTACTCCACATAACCAATCGCCTTGATTGACACGAAGCAATCCATTGACATCCTCCGGGCCGGTGTATTCGCTTGCATGAAGATATTGCGCTTCTGCCCGTAGAGTCATTTTTTTATTGATATTATATTTTCCTTCCACGATAAAAATATTGGAAGTAATTATGTTTTCCGGTTCATTTCTGACAATTTGAGGGTTATATTGTTGATTCATATACATCAAATTTAACTTGAAATCTTTTGTTAATTTTTTATCAATGTTCAAATTAATATCCTGATAATACAACTCTTCTCCTAATTTGAAAAACGAAGATGTATATCCCTCCTTACCTCTGAGCGATAAAGAATTACTTGGATCACAACCTTCCACATATTTTTTGTCTATATTCCGAATATGAGAAGCATTTAATTTGATGGTTGTTCCGTACTTGCCGCCGATCCACGTGTTTCGTTTAAAATTGTAGGAAAACGTTCCCTGAAATGCCCATTCGCCATCCGGTTGAGTTGCATACGGATACAGGGCGGCTAAAGTATAAGTCTGTTGGGTCGTGAATGCAGGTAAATGATTGATAAAAGAGGAATTTAATAATTGAGAACGATTGCTTCTGAACGACATATTGTCGCTTCTTTTGGCTTGAAGCAAAGCGCTTAACCCACTTTGGGCGTAGGAACCGGAAATCAACAAAGCATTTCCCTTTTTATAAATATATTTATTGTCCTTGGAGGGATCATTCGCTTTTTCCGCATATTCGACCAAAAACGCATAAGCGCCTTTTTGCAGACGGGCGCGTATATCATAAGCGCCTACGTTGGCCGGAAGGTTCAACCGGTGCGTGGCGTCGGTCGTGATAACCTCGTCCGGTTCGTTTTTGCTCACAAAGGAGCCGCCCAAGGTCAGGAAGGTATTCGTTTCTTCCAACTTCTGGATCCACCGGTCGATATTCAATTCCAAATCGCTGCCCAAGACGTGGCCTTCATTCCGTTCCCAATAGCGACGCTGTTGGCCGCCCAATACTTTCAGGTGAATCCCTTCGTAGGGTTCGTATGCTAAGCGGACGCCACGCAAGGAATTGTCTATTCCCAAGCTGCGTTCTTCGTAAGTGCGGAAGATCAGGCCGCTGCCGAATTGATCGTAGAAATCGCCGACTGTCAGTTTCACGTTGCGGTATTTTCCCGTTGCATAAAAATGCGGCAGTCCCCAACCGGCAAAGTCCGGCTCGAAACCCGGAAGCGGATATTTCAGGTATTCAAAACGAACGCCGGCATCCAAGTAATGGCTGGTCAAGTTCAAATCGGCATACGTATTGGTGCGCGCAAACTCATCATACGTTTCCGCGTTGATTGCTTTATCTTCCTGCGGAAAAAGAATGTCGGATTGAATGCTTCCGTTCAGAGAAAAAGAAAACGGGCTTTTCTCCTGAGCGAAGAGGGAAAAAGAAAAGAAAATCAGCGTTCCTGACAGTAGTTTTTTCATTTTTCGGCAATTAATTTGCGGACTTCTTCTATCAATTGCTCTTCCGAGCCATTGGTATATCCGGTGCGGGAATGAGTAATTTTCCCGTTCTTATCTATAACAAATACAGCCGGGATTAAGTTCACGCCCAAAGCTCGTTTAAAATCGCCGTTCGGGTCTAACAGTACTTCATATTCCCAGCCTTTCGCTTTCACGTCCGGCCCTACTTTCAGCGAATTTTGAGCGTCGTCGATCGAAACGGCAATCAATTTCACGCCGGTTTCTTCCTGCCATTCTTCATAGACTTCGTTAATGGCTTCCAGTTCTCTCAGACAAGGTTTGCACCAAGTAGCGAAAAAACTAATGATAAACGGTTTACCTTCATTGTTCAGTTTTTCCGTATGAACGGTTTTTCCGTTAATGTCTTTTAATTGCACCGATGGTAATTGTTGCGCCGTGCAATAAATGGCGGCCAACACTACAAAACTAAATAATAATCCTATTTTTTTCATATATTTTAAAGTAAACGAGTTGACGAGTAAACAAGTAAACGAAAACTCATAATTCATAATTTATAATTCATAATTCTCATTCATACATTTTGTCTATCAATTCTTTATATTTTTCTGCGATGAAAGCGCGTTTCATTTTTAATGTATTTGTTAATTCTCCGGTATGAATGGAGAATGGCTCCGTCAGTAAGGTAAACCGTTTGATTTGCTCGTAATTGGCAAATTCATTTTGCATGGCGTTCACCCGTTGCGCAAACAATTCCTGAATTTTGGGATTGTTATACAAGTCCTCCACGCTATCGAAAGCAATTTGATGCCGGTCGGCATAATTTTTTATCTCATCGAATGCCGGTATAATCAAGGCAGTAACATATTTCCGCTGATCGCCGATGACAATGGCCGATTCTATGAAGCGGTCGTCCATCAAGCGAGCTTCCAATTGTTGGGGCGCTATGTATTTCCCGTTGGAAGTTTTATATAAATCTTTCAGTCTTTCGGTCATTACGATTTCCTGATTGTCAGTCAAATAGCCTGCGTCTCCGGTACGAAAAAAGCCATCTTCGGTAAAAGCGCGCGCGGTGGCTTCCGCCTTTTTGTAATATCCTTTCATGACGCTTTTGGATTTTACCAGAATTTCGTTATTTTCACCGATACGTACCTCGGTGCCGGGCATTGCTTTTCCTACTGTTCCTATCCGGAAGCCGGGTTTATCGTAGCAACTTACAGTCGCCGTTGTTTCGGTTAATCCGTATCCATATACTAATGGAATGTTTACCGATTGAAGGAAAACGTTTACCGTATCGGACAGGATGGCTCCGGCAACCGGAAATATCAACCCCCGTTCTATTCCCAAGGCTTTTTTCAATATTCGGAAAATGGTTTTATCATAGAACGCAAATTTCATTTTTAATAATCGGGGCGCTTTTTTGTTTTCGTTCCTGTATTCCATGATATATTTTTTTCCTGTTTCTATTGCATCCAAACAAATGCGTTTAAAAAATGTGCCGGAAGAATCAATCTTGTCCTGTACGCCGGCATATACTTTTTCCCAAAAACGGGGAACGCTGCACATCGCCTGAGGACGCACTTCTTTCAAATAACTTAAGATTTCTTTCGGGTCTTCACCGATAGCCAGACAGCCTCCTCTGTGAATGCAATAGATTGACCATGCTTTTTCGAATACATGAGCCATCGGGAGAAAACTGAGCGATAAAAAACGTTGCGGAAGATAATTCAGGCGGATGTCGTGCGTTTTCATCACTTCCCTGTAATTGGCATGGGTGAGCATGACGCCTTTGGCTCCGCGGGTCGTACCGGACGTGTAGATGATATGCGCAAGGTCTTCGTCGTCGGCTTCCCGCATCCGGCGTTGAACGGCGGCTATGTCCTGTGAACTGCGGTTTTTGGGTGAGCAAAAATTATCGAAATAAATGGATGTTTTATCGTCTTCGGCTTTTTTGACATTTTTATCAAAGATAACTATCTGTTTCAGATAGCGGTTTTTCTTTAACACTTGCCAAGCATTGTCGTATTGCCACTGTTCGCCGACAAAGAGTATCTTGATTTCCGTTTCCTTAATAATATAGGAAATTTGAGGAATAGAAGCTGTGGCATACATCGGAACGACAACCGCCCGGTTGGCAAAGGCGCCGAAATCCACATAGAGACATTCTACCCGGTTTTGGGAATAAATGCCGGTATTGGTATTGGGCTTTACCCCCATGTGGCATAATGCTTCCGCCACGGTTATCACTTTTTTGGAAAAATCATTCCATGAAATGGAATCCCATGTTCCTGAAGAATTATTCCGCACTTTTATTGCTTCCTCATCTCCAAATTTTCCGGCGTTTTGATGTACCAAATGTGATAAATGATAATATTCCATACAGGCAATTATAAATTTGAAGGGACAAATTTACGTATTTTTGTTGTAAATTTGCATAAAAATAAAAAATATATATGGATATTGATGCTTCTTTTTACAATGCGATTGATCTTTTGAAAAAATTAATAGCCATTCCTTCGTATAGCCGGGAAGAAAAAGCGGCTGCTGATGCGCTGGAAAGTTATATGAACGACCTGCATTTGCATCCTTTCAGGAAAGGAAATAATATCGGGTTGTTATCTCCGGATTGGGACGAACGGAAACCGGTTATTTTGCTTAATTCCCATATTGATACGGTAAAGCCGGTGGCGGGATGGACTAAAAATCCGCTTTTGCCGGAAGAAGACGGCGATTATTTGTTCGGACTGGGAAGCAACGATGCGGGCGCTTCTTTGGTTTCCTTGCTCTATTCATTTCTGACGCTGACGCAAAGGGAACAACCCAATAATTTCATCTTTTTAGCTTCCTGTGAAGAAGAAATTTCCGGAGCAAACGGGATTGCCTCCGTCTTGCCGGAATTACCCGCCATTGATTTTGCTTTAGTCGGCGAACCGACCAATATGCAGCCGGCCATTGCCGAAAGGGGATTGATGGTTTTGGACGGAATTGTCGTGGGACAAGCCGGTCACGCCGCTCGCGACGAAGGTGATAATGCCATATACAAGGCCATTCCGGTAATTCGCTGGTTTAAAGAAACGCAGTTTCCTTTGAAAAGCGATCTGTTGGGAGCGGTAAAAATGACGGTAACGATGGTCAATGCCGGTACGCAACACAACGTAATTCCCGGAGAATGTCGTTTCACGGTCGATGTCCGCAGCAACGAACATTACACAAACCGGGCGCTTTTCGATTGGATAGCGGCTCATTGCGGATGTGAGATAACAGCCCGGTCGTTCCGGCTCAATTCTTCCGGAATTTCTACCGATCATCCTTTTGTTCGACGGGCCATGCTTCTCGGACGGCAACCGTTCGGATCGCCTACCACTTCCGATCAGGCGCAGATGCCTTTCCCTTCCCTGAAAATGGGGCCCGGACAATCATCGCGTTCGCACACAGCCGACGAGTATATTCTTTATCCGGAAATACGGGAGGCAATGGAACTTTATATCCGGCTATTGGATCAATTAAACTTGTAATTGATTTACGGCGTAATACAGAAATTATTCTTCTATCTATAATTCAAAAATTTCATCTATCTTTGTATTGTATTAATTTATAAAAAACAGATAATTATGTCACGCTATCTTGATCCCAAAAACGATTTGCCTTTTAAGCGGATATTCGGTGAGCATCCCGATTTGCTGATGAGTTTTCTCAATGCCCTGATGCCGCTGGAGGAAAATCAACAGATCGAAAGCCTGGAATATCTCCCAACAGAGCAAGTTCCGGAAAATCCATTAAAGAAAAACTCCATTGTCGATGTCCGTTGCAAGGACAATTTCGGACGGCAGTTTATCGTGGAGATGCAAATGTTCTGGAACACTTCTTTTTCTAAGCGGATGGTATTTAATGCGTCGAAAGCATACGTGCAGCAATTAGACAAAGCCGAGC
>JAISNS010000297.1 GCA_031276105.1 Dysgonamonadaceae bacterium | reverse complement strand
ACCCGCAGTTTTCTTTTAGACATAACCCGTATTTAGTAATAATTTTGCTGCAAAGTTAGTATTAAATTTTTGAATTATACACAATAAGGTACGGTTCGGCTAAATCTTTTTTGAGACGCCAATGGAATGCCAATGGAACGCGGATGACACGGATTGGGCGGATGGGTGCGGATTTTATACCAACAAGGGGGCTTGCCCCCTTGTCAATCCGCGCTAATTCCATGGACTGGGACGCAAAACATCTTCATACTGCTTAACCATACACTACGAAAACCATGAACCATAACCGCCGCCGCACGAACTCACCGCCCGAACGGAAATCGAACCGGCGGCATAAGTGCCAACCGCCCCGCTAATCGTAATAATTGTCGGTTGAGTAGCCGGTCAGTCCGCTCGGCAACGTCCATTCATAACTTGTAGCGCCTTTTACGCTGTCTATCTTGGCGGTAAACGTAGCGCCGCATATTCCGCACGTTAAAACGCGCGGTTAACAAAGTGTCGTCCCTTCGGGACTGGCCGGTGAAGCCCAGCAGGGGCGACACTTTATTCACCGCGCGCTTTAGCGTGCGGTGACGATTCCGGGAAAAAGTGATAAAGGATACGAACGGCGGAGAAAAAAATTAAAAAGAGAGATCAATCGTAACAAATAAAGAGCCTTTGGCAGCTTTTGGATTATCCAGGTAAGTCAGCCGGCGAACATATTCTATCCGGAAGATTTGAAAAATATTGGCGAAGCCTGCATTTACCTCAATGTAGGGCGTTTTCCCTAACGGGTTGATGGTATTGCCGAAAGGAATCAATTCCTGATTGTTATTTTCGGATAAAGCGCCGCAAATCATTCGTCCGCCGATGCTTGTCCGGATGATGCTTTGGGCATCAAACAGGCTGACCGGCGACCAGTTAAAGAAAATATTCATGTTGCCTCCCACAAAGTTGTCGGTAACAAATTCGTGGGGATTCATCAGGTTGTAATTCTGTTTATCAAAAAGATAGCTCCTTTCTCCGTGCGGAATGAGCAAGAGGCGATACGGCAGGCGGTTCCATACTTTTCCGGCAGATAATTCGATATTGGCAAGTCCTGCATTTTCAGGGAAATAAAATGTTTTGTAGATACTGCCTTCGGTAATGTGGTAGTTATATTCCGATCCGAAAATTCCTTTTAATCCTGTCCGGTGTTTCAGATTTAGCTGTATGCTTCCCGGTTGGATATAAATTCGATTTTCCCTGATCTGTACAAATAGTTCTTGCGGCGCATATTGAAAGGAAAAACTCAGTTCGGAATTTGTAAACGGTTTATATTGAACGGCTCCTTCCGGTTTTTCCCGCCAATATTTTCCCTCGATTTTGAACGAGAAGTTGCGGAGTATTTCCTGTTCAAAGGCGATTTGTCCGATTTTTTGCCGGCTCAAATCACCGGACGAATCGAAATGGAAAAAGTTATCCCGCTTGGAGGTCAGCAGGTCGTCGCCCAGGCGGTTCAAATCGTCGGCATAGCTGAAAGAGAGTATCGAACGGGGATATTCCCGGATTGAATTTTCTTTGGCGGGGAACGAGTAGATAATATCGCCCCGGTATTTGAACTTTTTGTCTTTCAATCCGTAAGCGACATATCCTCCCAGCAGGAGATGTTTGTTCAGAGCGGTTGTCGTATTTCCGCCGGCTCTCAGGCGCAGGCCTTCCTGTTTGTTATGACTAACGGTTTGCGAAACATTTCCCCATTCAAAACTGCCGATGCGCAGGTGATCGCTCAAAAGCAGGTAGACCAGATTTTCCGTATGCCGGAATGCCGGAGTTTGTCCGGCCGTTGTCCGGATGTTTTTAACTTCCGATTCGGCTGCCGTCAGGGGAATCGGGCGGTGATTTTCCCAGAACACCTCTTCCCGTGTCAAATAATCTTTTTCCTTTCGCGCCGTAAAAACTTCTTTTTCCAGCGATTCGGGATACTCGAAATGATCGTAGCCGGTTGTTTGTGTTACCTGAAGACATCCTTTGAGGTCGTCGCCGAAAGTGAAATAGTTTTTTTGTCCGGTGGCAACGAGTATATCTTTTTTTACGTCAAACTGTTGGGTGAAAAGTATATTCGCTATAAAGCTGTTGGCGATCGATAAACTTATCGAAAATACGGCTTTCCGCAACACGAAACGGCCATCGGCGCTTACATAAAGGAAGCCTTCGAACCCCAGTGCGTGGGGATTTTTCGGATAGAAGGCAATTTCATACAGGCTTTCTCCGTTTTCCGTTTTTTCCATGGAAAGGAAGTAGCGGTAGGCGGATGCGGCTTTTTCGCTCAACGGCCCCGGCAGCGAACGTTGCAAAACATCATTTTTCTTTTTGAATAAATCAACTTCACCCATAATTTTATCTGCGGCAAAGCGCATGTTTTCTTCTCCGAAAATTCGGTACAAACCTTCTTTTCGCGAAGCTTGGTGCAGGCATCCCTCTTTTCGGGTCGCAGCATGGGAATACGAAGTATAATAATCTTCGTAAAGCGCCGTAGTCAGCATTAAATAGCGTTCATTTTCTTTTTGCGGGCGGGCGTATTTTAGCCACGGCAGATACGGTTTGATGATATGCCGGTAAACGGGATCGTTGTTTTTTTCGCCGTCACGGATTTGATTTGTCAGAAATTCCCGGTGAATTACCCAGTCAACAGCGGTTTTCCGGTAAACATCGCACTGCAAATACGGCTTTTGGGCGGAATCGCCGGCTTTTTTTTCAATGACTTTCCGAACAATCGAATCGGCGTCCGTTTCGAACGGATAATAACGCAACGCATGGGTATTCATGACGGTATATCGTATTTCGGTTGGCGTTTCCTGCGCGTAACAGGGATAAAACAGGCAGAGACTATAAATAAGTAATGGTAAATTGAATCGCATTCAAATAAACGTTTTTTTTCTCTTGCAAAGGTAGTAAAAATCCTTTTTCAAGACTCTAAAAAACAGGATTTTGTTCCAAAGGAAAGTAGCAATGGGTAACGATATAGAAACGAGCGAACTGCTTTGTTTTGCTTCGTTTTACCATTGATTTCAAATAACTTCGCACAAGAGTAAACTACATCTATGAGAATTACAAGAAGAGTATTTATTTTTGAAATGTCTCCTTAATGTTCCATCTAAAAAGTATACCTTTGTAAGTTTCTAAAAAAATGGCCTATGAAGTACCTTTTATTTTTTATCTCGTTACTACTTTTAATATTCGCCTCGTATGCTGCCGATGCGAAGTT
>JAISNS010000277.1 GCA_031276105.1 Dysgonamonadaceae bacterium | reverse complement strand
GTGTGATGTTCTTCCGTCTGCAATCTTTTTAAAACGTCAAATGCAAAAGGAATAGGCTTGCCGATTCTCGGATAGTCATGTTCTACTATTGTTCCGTCAAAATCTACTGCGATAACCATACTTATATTTAATTATGAATTATGAATTATGAATTATGAATTATGAGTTATTGATATTAAGCGTTAAAATCGGTGCGGTTCAGGATGGAACGTCCCAAAGTGATTTCGTCGGCATATTCCAATTCGTCGCCGATAGAAACGCCCCTTGCGATGATTGATACTTTTACATTCAGTCCGGCAAGTTTCCGGTAAATATAAAAATTGGTAGTATCTCCTTCCATAGTAGCGCTTAAGGCGAAAATTACTTCATTAACGTTACCTGTCTGCACTCGTTTTACCAAGCTGTCTATTTGTAAATCGCCGGGGCCAATGCCGTCCATCGGAGAAATGATTCCTCCCAATACGTGGAAAAGTCCATGAAATTGACCTGTATTTTCAATGGCCATCACTTCTTTGATGTTTTCTACTACGCAAACCGTAGAGGGATCCCGCGTAGAGTCGCTGCAAATATTACAAACTTCATCATCGCAAATGTTGTGGCATATTCTACAATAATTAACCTCTTTGCGAAGCGTAATCAGCGCTTGTCCAAAATTTTCTACTTCTTCCTGCGTCCTTTTCAATGAATGGAGAACCAGTCTTAACGCTGATTTCCGGCCAACTCCCGGCAGCTTGGCAAATTCATTGACTGCGTTTTCCAATAAAACAGACGGATATTTGTTTATCATTGAATTTAGTAATAAGTGGACAAAAGTAGAATTTTTTATCTTTCAAAGCAAATAATTATTCCGGCCTTGTGTCCGGGCGTATGACCGCAGGCTGCTATCGCCCGGAATCCGGGAAATAGTTCGGCGGATTGTTCTTCCGGTTCGGACGGAACGAAGACGTGAAGTTTGTCTTTATAAGCCGCCATTATCTTACGGACGGCATCCGCCGGTTTTTCGGTTGTCCAATAATCATATTCCGCTTGCGACAGATAAATCTCTGCATTCGGAAAGGCTATTTTCCCGTCACGCAACAATCCGCCGATATGATCGCCATGCAGATGTGTCAATAGGATAACATGAATGTCGGCTTCGGCGATCCCTAACGATTGCAAGTTTTTAAAAAGGTTTTTTCCATATCCGGCGTCAATCAGGATATTTTTGTCCGGCGTGCGAACGAGGAAAACTTGTAGGTCCATCGGAAACATTCCCTCCGGGAGATATTTGCGGAGCATTTCCGGCGTAGTGCCTTTCAACAGACCGGCGTCTCTTTGGGATTCGTCCTCAGAAAGGATGCTTACACGGAAATTGCCGAGAGGATACGTAATGACGGTTTCCGTTTCTTGAGCAGCTATGTTGTTGATAACAAGAACCATCAGAGATAATAAGAATAGTGTTTTCATTGAATTAAATCATAAAATTCCGTTAAATTATAATGCAAAGGTAGATGAAAATCTTTTTCAACGTTTTACCATTGATTTCAAATAACTTCGCACAAGAGTAAACTACATCTATGAAAATTACAAGAGAATAGTATTTATTTATTTATTTTTGGAATGTCTTCTTATGTTCCATCTAAAAAACATAGCTTTGTAAGTTTCTAAAAAAATGGCCTATGAAGTACCTTTTATTTTTTATCTCGTTGGCGCTTTTAATATTCGCCTCGTATGCTGCCGATGCGAAGTTTTACAGTATCATGGAAATGTTGCCGTTGATGATACTGAAATTTCCGTTTCAAATGCGGAGGAAATTTGCGTCTTCGCTCGTATGTTCCGCTTACCGGCAAAAATTTGAAAGAAGCGAAGGGAAAAAATCCCAATCCGTTGCTGAATCCGGTAGCAATTGCAAGGCCGGTTGTTTCGAAACAAGCGGAATTAAAGGGAATTGAACTGAGAGAAGTGTTTGAATACGATATTCCGACAGAAGCAGGGGAAACCGGTGTGTTCAAAAAATGAAACATCACAGTAATGCAACCGTCATCCTCGCTCCGAGCGTCGCCTTCGACTCTTTTAGAATCTCGCGAGGCTCTCGGAGAACCTCGTTTGACTCTTTTAGAACCTCGCGAGGCTCTCGGAGAACCTCATTCGACTCTTTTAGAACCTCGCGCGGCTTTCGGAGAACCTCATTCGACTCTTTTAGAACCTCGCGCGGCTTTCGGAGAACCTAAGTCCTCGCTTTTTGCGACAAAATGGCAGTTGAGTGAATAAACGGGCGAGTGAAGATTGTGGCAGCAAAGCCCTCCAACGCCCTTGCCCCCGTTTTATATCCATGAATTTTGCTTGCGGATTTAAAAGTGTCTTAAATTTATTCTCCGATTGCACCCGGTAAATCTCCTATCTCTCCCAATTCCACTAACTTATTTACTATTGCATAAATGGTTAGTCCGGCGGTGCTATGGATTTGCAGTTTAGCGGCAATGTTCCGTCGGTGGCTGATAACCGTATGCGTAGAAAGATACAATTTTTCAGCAATTTGTTTGTTCGTCATTCCTTTGATGATGCAAATAATAATCTCTTTTTCGCGCAAAGTCAGCGTTTCGTGGCGTTTATCCAATACCGGTTTGATAATCATCCGGGTGAGTTTTTCGCAGATTTGTTCGGCTGAATCGTAGATGGAAATAACTTCGTCGTAAGTCTTTAAGACCGTATGATCGAGAAGAGAATGTTGCAAGGCAATGCATTTCAATGCGCTGTTATTTGCGTCTTTTTTAATTTGCGGTAAAGAAACAGTTCCGAGTACAGACGGGTTAATTATCAGTATATCAGTATTTTGTCTTCCAAAAGCGCTTTTCAACTGGTCGATGTCGGTAATATCAGAAACATCCATCTGAATCATATTCAGTTGTTGCAGAATGGATATCATACCGCTGCGGAGAAGTATAGACGGTTCGACAATTACTATTTTGACCGAATTATTCATGATTTCCTCCGATTTTATTTTCCAATTCCATGATTGCCGGAACAAACAACTTGTCCTCAATGGCATTGTGCGAAGCCAAGTCTTTTTCGCAATTGAAAATATCGAATAAAACACTGTTGATTTCGTTCGAACTTTTAGCCGGATAATATTTGATAAGGATATGTTTAAACTCCGTCAGCTTCGTTTCTATCTGGTCGTGTTTCTTGCTGAATATACCGATATTGTAATTTTCTCTCTTTTCGCCCCGAAGCAAAGCATATACATAGGGAAAAACATTTTTTTCTTCATATTGCATGTGTTTGTGCACTTGCAAAACGTATTCGTCGAAATAATGCAGCACTGCTCTATTCAACTCTTTCTGAGTGGGATTAAGTGCATCGACCAATTTCGTCCGGATGCCCGGAAGCCGGTAATCCAAAAAATAATTATGGGAATTTTGAAGATAAGTTATCAGGGATTCCAGCGAAAAAGAAGCGCCGGCAATTTTTGCGTCCTGATTTTCGTCCAACAACAAATTAATGATTGTAAGGAAAGTATCCGTATCCACTCCCGTATCTTTGCAGACTTCGCCGATACTTTTTTCCCCAAACCCCAAGGCAATGCCGAATCGACTGAGTACAAGCAACGTGGGATATTTTTCGCACAATAATCTACTCATACTGTCGGACTCGCGATATTTTCCAAATCTGAATTTTGTCATAAATAAATTTTTTACAAAGATAGCGATTTTTGGAATGTACTTTCGTTACACCTCAATTAAAATATGCCGTATTTTTTTTATTCAGAATAACATAAATAATTACCGGCGCTCCCAGTAGCGGTGTTACCGCATTCAGCGGAAGCATACTGTTGCCGAAGGGAATCAGCGTCAACAAATTGCATAACAAAGCGACCGCCGAACCGGATAAAAGCGTAGCCGGAAGCAACAAACGTTGATTGGATGTACCCAAAACCATGCGGGCTACATGTGGAACCGCTAACCCGATAAAACTTACCGGGCCGCAAAAAGCCGTAACAAGAGCGGTCAGTAAACCGGTACAAACAAGAATCAAAATCCGGGTACGAAGAATCGAAATTCCCAGATTTGCCGCGTATCTTTCTCCCAGCAATAAAGCATTCAACGGTTTGATTAACAAGATAGAAGCAAATAAACCAGCGGAAACCGAAATGCAATAGAGCGGGAGTTGCCGGATAGAAACGCCGGAAAAATTACCCATCCCCCACAACACATACAACCGGATATTTTCGGAAGAAGCATACGAATTTAATATCGAAATTACCGAAGATGCCAGATAACCAATCATCATGCCGATGATTAACACCAAAACATTGCTTTTCACCTTGCCGGAAAAATAAACAATGAGCGCCAGAATAATCATTGCGCCCGCAAAAGCAGCCGATAGAATGGAAAAACCGGAACCGGCGATTCCGCCCGAATACAAAACAACAATAGCTACGCCTAAATCGGCGCCGCTGCTAATGCCGAGAATGGAAGGGCCCGCCAGAGGATTTTGAAACAATGTTTGCAGCAAAAGTCCGCTTACAGCAAGGGCAGCTCCCGCCAATAATGCCGTAACGGCTTGTGGAAGACGGGAATATAGAACAATATTTTCCCATGCCGCTTTTTCGGCGCCTTTACCTAAAAGAATATCCATTACCTGCGAAGCAGGAATGGATACCGAACCGTATAATAAATTGCATAAAAAAAACGCAATAATAACAAGTCCTATGCCGGCGTAAATAATACTTTTATTTGTAAGCAAAAAAAATGAAATTTACTCGTTTGTCTCACGAACTACCTTAACCGGTCGGCTGCATGAACTAATTTTTCATCTTTTCGTATAGCCCCGATCGCCAATAAGTCTAATACAATGGCAAAAAAAGGAAATACAACAGGCGCTTTAATTACCAGCCAACCGTTTTCCTGACTGTTGACCCATATATCAAAAAAGATAAATACATAAGACAGCAACAACAATTCCAAGATTGCAAAACAAACAATCAGTTGCACTTTCCGGTTCCGGTAAAGGAAAATTGCCGCCAGAGCCGCTAATGCCGCCAAAAGCGTTTCCCATAACTTCACATCAAACGAAAGGATTTCGCTTATCTTGATGGTAGCAACCGGCAAAAAGGGCATCGTCAACATCAAACCGAAAACGAGCAACAGATAAACCGTTTGGATACGTTGAATCATAATTCTTCTAATTTATCTTTATCTTTTGCCGGATTGCGATAATATATTTCATGATCGACAAATTCTTGTGCGGCAATCAGAGTAGGTTTGGGTAAACGTTCAAAATAACGGGAAATTTCGATTTGTTCTCTGTTTTCAAAAATTTCTTCCAAACTGTCGGTATAAGAAGAAAATTCATGCAATTTACCTTCCAGATCATGTTTAATATCGGCCGATATTTCATTGGCGCGTTTCCCGATAATACGTACCGTTTCATAAATATTACCGGTTTCTTCAGCCAAACTCATCATATCGCGAGTAATTGTAGTAGCAGGCGCTGTTGTCTTTTTATAATCCATAATTTTGTTTAATATTATTGACTTGAATGATTACAATTTCTTTGCTATTTTTTCGTATAAACTTTTTATTTCCTTAATATACTTTCCTTCCGGATAATCGTTGGTATAGGAATAATATTCATCCACAACGTCGCGGTAGCGAAACTCCTTTTTCTCTTCCACACTTTGTACGGCCATTTCATATTTCGACTTAAAGGCGTAATACATAAATTCTTCTCTGTATTTGGAGAAAGGATAACTGCGCATTGCATTTTGAGCGGTAATCACGCAAGAAAGGTAATTCCCTCCCGGAAAGGAATATAATACATAATCGCCGAGGTTATAATAAAGGCGCACGGCCATTAATTCTTTCAATGCTAATTTTTCCTGCAATTCAAATAAATACTTTTGAGCGTCTTCTTTCTTGTCGCTTTGAGGATAAAGTTCCAAAAAATCTTGGAATTGCTGCATTGCCTTATAAGTATCCGTTTGATCTAAGCGCGGGTCGGGCGAATCCAAATACAAACCGTAAGCGGAATAATAACGTGCCAATTCGGCATATTCGCCACGTTGGAAAGAGGTATAATACGTTTTGAAATATTCGGATGCCGTTACATAATCCTTCATCCCATAATAACTTTGCGCCAGAAGATACAGCGATTCTTCTCCGTAGGATGAAGCGCGCATCATCGGGACAAGGTCTTGAAGCAACGTAGCGGAACGATTGAATTTTCCTTCGTTAAAATACTTTTTTGCATACTCATACCTCACCGTCATATCCGGATTTTTCAGTACTTTATTGTATTCGCCACACGAGGTAAACAAAACAAAAAGAAGGGAAAAGCAAAAGCATTTTGATTTCATGTCCTTTAATTTGGCTACAAAAGTAGTGAATCTCTTTGAATTGGAAAAGGATTTAATCTATTTTATTATTTCATAAACAGATTGAGGAGAAGCATTATTTCCCGGCCTCTTTGTTTCGAAGAATATAACTTATATTTTGGGGAGAAACAACCGCGCGATGAGCAGCATTTTGAGCAATTGCCGCCTGCAACAGCGTAACGCCTTCCGGTATAAAAGGATTTCCCACAACGGAATTTCCGGTTAGTTTTTCATACCATGTACAGGCTGCGGTATAACGTCCGAATTTATAGTTTAAATGATAACCGTCGCGGCATAAATTATCTCCGATAATACTGTTTCGACTGTTTTGAATGGCCGTCCCCGAAGGAATAACAATCGTTATCCCAACTGTTTCGGCTACGCGAAATGTCGCATCGACAATTGCGCTGTACATTGTTTCCTGACTGTTGTTGTAATTGGCAAAACCGGCATGAGTTGACGTTTGGGCATAAGCCCAAGTCATGTGCAAAGCAAATTGGACGGCGGGATTTGTTGCTTCGGATTTTACATAATCAAACAAATGAATAAGATAAGGAAAATAAGTTTCGTAAATTCCTGCATTTTGACTCACTTGCTGAAAGGTTATATAATCCCATTCTTCTTCCCGGATAACCTCCGACAAGCCGGTCGCTTCGACAGTTGTTTTTATTCCATTGCCATCAATTTTCCGGTAAGAATACACTTTCGACTGCTTAACTGCGTTGTCCCAATGTTTCTCCAAACTGCAACCGCCAATATACATGTTACCGATAATCAGTGTAATGCTGTCTTTTTGAGCAATTTCGTAAAGGTAATTTTCAACTGCGTCTTCGGAAAAACTGTTTCCGATGGCCAGTATTTTCAGTGTCCGGGCAGCGCCGGACTGAGCGATGAAAAAAAAGCCGCAAAGGGCAACTAAAGTAAAGAAAATACTCTTTTTTAGAACGAAAAATTTCATACGTGAATAAGTTATAAATTATGAATTATGAATTATAAGACCGTTCCTCAAGCGACAAAACACGCTCAAAGGTAATTTTTTACCGGCATTATCCGGCAAAAACAATTCGCCACATTCCATTTCCGAAGGCAGAGGAAAATAATCTTTCAGCAGGTTTTCGGCAATCAGAGAAGAAAAACCCATCGAATAGAGATTAAGGACGCAAAAAAAACCGTCGTTATCCGGAAGTTTTCCACAGGCCTCCATCAATGCTGAAATATTGTCTTCCAAAATCCATTTTTCGCCTTCCGGCCCGCGGCCATACGCCGGCGGATCGAGGATAATTCCCTGATAACGATTGCCTCGCCTGACTTCGCGCTTCACAAATTTCAAAGCATCCTCGCAAACCCAACGGATACTGTCCAACCCGGAAGCTTCCATGTTTTCCCGCGACCAAGTCAGTACCTGTTTGACCGAATCGACATGGACAACATCCGCTCCTGCCGCTTTAGCCGCTAAGGACGCGCCGCCGGTATATGCAAAAAGATTGAGTATTTTCGGCGATTTCACCGGCAATATCCGTACCGAATCATAAATATAATTCCAGTTTTCGGCCTGTTCCGGGAAAATTCCCACATGCTTAAATGCCGTAAATCCCAAGCGAAAACGCAGTTTCATCGTCTTGTAAACATACGAAATAAACCATTGCTGCAACATTCCGGGACGAAGTATCCATTCGCCTTTTTCGTTTCCTTCCGGAGCGGCTTTCCCTTTTTCTTTCCTGAAACAGGCATGTGTTTGCCGTTCCCAATCGCTTTCGAGAAGCGTTTTTCGCCATACTGCCTGCGGTTCGGGGCGACGCAGAATGTATTTTCCGAAACGTTCGAGTTTTTCGTAATCACCGGAATCAATCAGTTGATAATCAGGCCAGTCGTGAGGCGACAACAGTTTCATAAAACTTGTTACGGCATTTTACTCTCGTCGAAGAGAATAATATCGTTAAACAGAATCCGGTTTCTTTCATCATCGGGAATGGAAAAAACGCCGTAGATTTCCTTTACCGTATAACCGGACGGAAGGGCGAAAGACTTGGAATAAGCGCCGTCCGAGCGGATTGTATCGCGATTGACAAAAACCGTATCGCCGGCTTGCATACAAAAAGACAAGGCGGGATAAATAGAATCGCGGATGCCCAAAACTTGAAATGCCAGATAAAACAAATGAATATCCTTCAATTGGACGGAATCGGTTTTAAAGACATAGCGATTTTGGAAAAAACCGGGCGACTGCAAGAAAAAGGAAGTGGTATCGGGAAACAGGTTTCGGATTTGCGATTTCCGTATTTCGGCTTCAATTCTATCCAAGTCTGTTTTCAATTTTTCCGATAAAGAAGCAAAGCGTTCGCCTACCCTGCTATTAATTTTCAAATATTTTTCGATATTTGCATTATACCAAACCAGCGAAGTATCAAATTTTTGTTCGGTAATTTTGTGCTTTTTGAAAACGGAATTCAACAAATCCTGCTTTAGCGCCGAATCATTGTTAAAAGAAAAGCGGTTTTCGTCAATCGCCACTTCCGCTAAATAAAGGTCGTACAGGACATTTTCCATCTTGCTTTCGGACAAAACATAAGACGGGCGACTCGAACATGCGACAAAAAGGCAAACCGTCAAACCGAGAATACTGATAGCCGGACTAATTTTCAACTTTCTTTTTTTCTAAACTGACCGAAAATGTCTTCCTGTAAAACAGGAGTAAAACAATTATTCCTACACTTATGGCAGCGTCGGCAACATTGAAGATATAGCGAAAAAACATAAATTCTTGTCCGCCAATAAAAGGCATCCACGATGGCCAGTTAAATTCGAAAAGCGGAAAGTAAAACATATCCACTACCCGCCCGTGGAACCATGAGTTATAACCGCCTTCCGCAGGAAACAGAACGGCTGCCTGATGAGGCAAATTTTCATTGTAAACAGGACTGTCGTTAAAAATAACGCCATAAAATATACAATCAATAATATTACCTGCCGCCCCTGCAAAAATCAGGGAAACACAAAGGATGTAACCTAATTTGTAGCCTTTCTTAATCAAAAAATAAAGATAATAGATAATGGCAACTGCGGCGGCCATACGGAAAATGGTAACAAAAAATTTCTCCGCTACTTCGATACCCATCGCGATGCCGTCATTTTCCACAAACCGGATTAAAAACCAGTCGGTAATGTGAATATCTTCGTACAGCATCAGATGTGTTTTCACCCAGAACTTAAGCGTTTGGTCGGCCAACAGGACAAGCAAAATAACGATGATTGCCCGAATTCCTTTCGACAATTTCATTTATTTCTGATTCTGTTTGGCCTCAATACTTAAAGTTGCATGCGGCACGGCCCGCAATCTTTCTTTGGGAATCAATTTACCGGTTTCGCGGCAAATACCATAGGTCTTATTTTCAATTCGCACTAAAGCAGATTGTAAACTTTGAATAAATTTCATTTGCCTTTGCGCCAAACGTCCGGCTTCTTCTTTCGATAAAGTAGCGGCGCCTTCCTCTAATACTTTGAAAGTGGGGGATGTATCTGTAACGTCATTCCCATCGGCATTCATTATTGAAGCTTTCAGCAAATCATAGTCTTGCCTTGCAGCCTCCAACTTTTCCAAAATCAAGACGCGAAATTCATCCAATTCCGCATCCGAATATCTTGTTTTCTCGCTCATAACTTTAAAAATTAAATTAGTAAACCTTTTAAAATGCCCCAAAAGTACTATTTTTATTCCGAATATACAATTTTTGCTATATAAAGACTAAATCTTTTTTTGAGGAACCGGAGAAAATGAAACACAGATAAACTAAAAGATAAAACTAAAGGTGGCGCGAAACGGCGTTTATTTACCGCGCTTTGCGTAACTTTTAGTTTTTAGTTTTTATCTTTGTAACGATTCCGGTATAGTATCTCCCCCCTTCAAAGCTCCCCAAACATTATCGGACAACTCCTTATTTTATATCGAATAACTTGCTTCGTTTCTTTTCCGGGAGAAAGAATCGTTGACGGAAAGTGCGCATGATTCGGTGAATCGGGATAGCCTTGCGCTTCCAGTGCAATCCCGGCAAAAGCCTGAAAAGGAATGGAAAGATAATCGCCGGTATAGACTTGTATGCCCGGCTGAGTTGAATAGACGTCCAAACATCTCCCGGATAACGGCGCTCTCAAAGATGCTAATAAATGGAGCTTCTCATCGGATAACAAGCCGATAAAATAAGTATTATATCCCGCTAATACTTCTTTTTTCAAGGGCATCCGACCGGATATTTTCCGGTAATCCTCGAAATTGAAAGCCGGATCGGAAAGCGGTTTTATTTTCCCTGTAGGAATAAATTCATCGTTCGTTTCCAAATAATGACCGGCATTGATTTTCAATTCGTGGTCGAGGATATTGCCCCGTTTCCCCGACAAATTAAAATACGCATGACTGGTCGGATTAAACGGAGTCGCCTGGTCGGAAATGGCTTTGTATTCAATGCTTAGTTCATTGTCTTCGGACAGCGAATAAGTAACCGAAAAACGGAGATTGCCGGGAAATCCACTTTCTCCATCCGGACTTTCATACAATAGAATGATTTGATT
>JAISNS010000234.1 GCA_031276105.1 Dysgonamonadaceae bacterium | reverse complement strand
GCATCAAGCGGAGAAGACGAATGGTCGCATCCGGTTATCGGCACGGGAAATACAGGTAACGAACTGGGCGGAGGCTGGTATTGGGCGGAAATCTTTGATATAGCCGTTTCGGACGGAACACTCCAAATCGGAATCAAAGGAGACGCCTCCTCAAACCGATGGATTGGCGCCGACGATTTCCATCTGTATTACATCGGAGCCGCACAGGTTAAAACCGTATTGCAGGCAGCTATCGACAACGCAACCGCTTTGCTGGCAACCATTGATGCAACGACAATGGTCGGCGCTTCCCTCGGACAATACACGCAGGAAGCCTACGACGCTCTGACGGCTGCATTAACCGCCGCTAATGCCGCTAATGCCGACGAAACCATTCTCCAGGAAGCGATCGACGCCGCTGCAACGGCATTGACTAACGCGATAACGGCTTTTAAGGCTTCTTACCAAATGCAAACAAACGCTTTGGCAAACGGTGATTATTACCTTAAAACCAACGGATACTACGTGGCCGACGGCGCTTCCGCCGTACAAAACGTAGCCCCGCTGATGCAAACGGAACTGAACGTAAGCGGCAAAGACCAGATTTTCACCATTACAAAAGAAACGCCTACGGGAAACAGCGTCGGAAGGTATGCTATCCTCAGTACCCTGACCGCCAACCGGAACATCAACGAAGGAGCTGCATTCAAAGATGGCTGGGGAACGAACGACCACGACTGGCGCACCATGAATTTCTATTACAACGGTACGGCGTATGCCATTCAGTCGGACGGTTCGGGAGCGAACAACGGCTTCTGGAAATTCGACGAAGCAACCACTAAAATCGCAACCTCAAAAAGAACAGTCATGGATGTTACCGCCGACTTTATTTTTGAACTGATCACCGTTCACACCGTTTTGTCTGCGCAGGTAGAAACCATTCGCCCCACCTTTATCGCCGCCGAAACAGGAACCGCCGCCGGACAATATCCACAGGAAGTGTACGATGCCTTTGAAGCCGCCTTGGAAACTGCCGACGCCATTCTCGCCGTAGAAGGAAGCGCTACCGCACAGAATCTGGTTGACTTCGTAGCCGCCGCCAAACTGTTCGTCCCGAACGGAACGGCTATCAATACCCTTCCCACCGAAAACAGGGTACAGGTTACGGCATCGGATAAAAGCATTGAAATAAAAGCAATTGAACCGGTGAAAGCTACCGTTTACACGGCAACCGGCCGCTTAATCAACGAAACAACCGTCAGCGGACGGCAATCCATTCCGGTGGCAACCGGCGTGTATATCGTGAAAACCGGCGCGAACATCACCAAAGTAATTGTGCGATAAAAAAAAATTGTCCACGAATTACACGAATTACACGAATTATGTTTCGTCTAAAAAATTCGTGTAATTCGTGTAATTCGTGGACTTAAAAAAACAAATCGGATTTTTATTTATTCACTTATGTTACGCATCATCACATCCTCCGCAGGCAGTGGAGGCTCTCTCAAGAGCGTGTCATTCCGCGCTTGATGCGGAATCCCCTGCAAAATACACATCGGTTTTCAGGGAATTGCGAATCAAGCCCGCAATGGCAAGTCCTTTTAATTTGGAGTTATTTATTAAAGAGTTATTTATATAATTAAAAAAATTTATCATGAAACGGTATTATTATTATTCAGTAATTTTCTTGGCGCTTCTTCTTTGCATCGGCAAAGGCCATGCGCAATCGGATGTCACAAACCTTGTTTTGAAAAATGCAGGATTTGATGAGAGTATTAATTTCACGGTCGACGGCGAAGTCGTTAACTGGCGCACTTCGGCCAACAACGATCCGGTCAATTGGGGAATGCATGAATTGGAAGGCTGGAATCCTTATACAACGGCAGACCCGACCGGTTGCGGCGCCACTTTTGAGTACGGCGCCCCATCGATGATCAACGATGTAACGCCCCCATTAACCGCTTACGACGGTACGGCCAACGGCGGCGCGCTGGGCTTTTCTGCCGGATGGGGTACGCAGGTCGCTTATCGGCAAAATGTAAACTTGCCGGCCGGCAGCTATACCATCAGTTACGTCTTTTATAACCGGCACACCAATGTCAACGGAACAAGTCTGACCGGCTGGATGCCCGACGAAGGCAATACGGTACTCTCGACCGTCACCACTTTCCCGACGGAAGAATGGGCAACGGATGCGATCTCTTTTGACTTGGCGGCAAGCGCTACCGGTAAAATCCAAGTAGGATTAGGTTCCATTGAAGGTAGCGGTTCGGGAGCCGTAGCCAAACTGTTTATCGACTGGGTTAAACTGACGTGCAACAGCATCAACAAAACCGAACTGGCCAAACTTATCACCGAAGCCAACGCGCTTGTCGCTACGGGCGGCACTAAAGCGCCGGAACTGAGTGCCGCTATCGACGCCGTCAATGCCGTACTGAGCCAGGCAGAAACCTCAGCCGCGCTTATCAATGCCGCAATCGGCTTGAGTAAAGCGGTATTGGAATACAAAGCAACCGACTATCAGGAAGAATTTTTAGCTCAGGCTAAAATCGAACTGGAAGCCTTGCTCATTCAGGCAGAGGAACTGATAAGGGATGATAATCCCAATGAATATCCCCGAACCACCTTGTATGCCCTGGAAAGCGCTTATACGGAAGCTTCCGAAGCTTTTGACAACGATGCGTTGACCTACGACAACGTACAGGGATATATCGACCGTTTACTGTTAGCCATCAATAACTACAAAGCCTCCGCTTTGGGCTTAAAAATCCATTACACGTTCGACAACGTCACCGGTAAGACCGTAACCAATGCCGCCGGTCAAGAATACAACGGAACGCTGTTCAACGAAGCCTCAGTCATCCCCATGGGCAAGTACAAAGTATTGAGTTTGGGTAATGGCACCGGCTACCTTGATATGGGCGCTTTGGCCGGAAATATCGTTTCTTCCATGGAGAACTTCACCATTTCCGTATATTACCGGGTTGACAAAAACGCCTCGCTAAGCGGAAACGGTTACTTCCTGTGGACTTTTTCCGTATTGGAAGCAAACAGTGCAACGCAAGATAAATACCTCGCTTACCGCTTGAATGCACAAAAATTTGCGCTGGCAACCGGCGGATACAACAACGAACAGGCGATTGATTTAGCCACTGCCGCTACACAGGATGTATGGCAACACGTGCTTTACCGTCAAACCGGAAGTGTCGGCGAACTGTATATCAATGGCCTGCCGGTGGGAATAAATGAAGAAATACCCATTCCCAACGCAACGTTTACCACGCCTCCGGCTTACAACTGGATTGGACGCGCGGCATTTACCGGCGACAACTACCTGAAAAATACCTTAGTGTACGATTTCCGTTTCTATAACCAAGCCGTCGACGATATTCAAATCGCCGAATGGGCGGCATTGACTACGGAACTGGAAAACGAATATCAGTTCGGCACGAAAGGCGATTTCTCGAAATTGACCGCGCTCATTGCCGAATGTAATGCGCTTCTGGCAACAATAACCACCGGCGATGAACCGGGACAATTCCCGGAAACCGCCGTATGGGAATTGACCGATGCAATTGCAGCCGCACAAGCAATTGTTACTGAAAACAAAGCTTCGCAATTCGTGATTGATTCGCAGATTACCGCTTTGAAAACCGCTTACGACACATTTTTAGGAACGATCAACCCCGAAACCAATACGCTCGCCGAAGGCGAATACTATATCAAAGTTGCCGGCGTATATCTCAACAATCCGGGGAAAGACAATCTTGCCGACAAAATAGCGCCGTCAGTCGCCAACACCGGCCTGCAGGCAACGCGGAATATCCTGGACGAAAGCCAGATTTACAACGTCGTCAAAGAAAGTGTCGATGACACGAATCCCGAAATATTCCGTTACTCCATTGCCAGCATCGTCAACGAAGCAGACAGCATCGACGACCCAGTGCCTTATCGTTACCTGACCGATAATGCCCAGTATGAAAAATGGCCGATATATCTAAATTGGTGGACATTCGACATATCATACAACGCCGTTGCGGACGCTCATTCCATTTACGTGGGAGGCGACGGCACAGTAAGAGGTTACCTGCGCTATCTCGAAGCCGAACAGCGGCTGGCCAATCAAAACGGCATAACCGCAACTCCGGTCTATGTTTTCAAATTTATCACGGTAAAAACCGTATTCGACGAAGAAGTCGCCGCCGGACGCGCCGTATTCGACGCCGCAACCGTAGGAACCGCCGCTAACGAATACAGCCAAAGCGTATATGACGCCTTCAAAACCGCACTGGAAACCGCCGACGCCATAACCGCCGACGCATTTACGAACGAAGATTTGTTTGAATACGGCGCCGCCCGGAAACTGTTTGTCCGCAACGACGGAAGCAGCGAATTTACGGGCATCGCTAAAGTAAAACCCGCTCAATCGGATATAAGCATAGCCGGCGGCGATAAACAAATCCGCATCGTAACCGGTAAAGCGGCAAACGCGACCGTTTACAGCATTACCGGCGCGATTGTAACGCAAAAGGTTCTATCGGCAGGCGAGTCGTTCGTACCCGTCAGTCCCGGCCTGTATATTGTAAAAGTATCGGGACAAACATCGAAAGCACACAAGGTAATTGTCCGCTGATAATAAAACGGCACCCTGCACCCGCAGGCATTGCTGCTTTCTATATTTGTTGGGGCGAGGTTCTACCTCGCCCCTTCTATTGGAATGACTTACGAGCAAATCTCTGAGGCGTTGGATGCGGTGCAAGGAAAGCAAACGGCTGATGCCGACCGGCAAGCAGTAACGTTGTAGCCGGTCGCAATTATGTGGAGATTTACCGTTTGAGTTTTTTATCCTACCTTTGCGCCCGAAATTAATAATAAAATGATAATCGTTTCTTTTGGCATATCAATACTTGTATCATTAATATCAGGCAGAAAATTTTGCGGGAAAATTTGTCC
>JAISNS010000231.1 GCA_031276105.1 Dysgonamonadaceae bacterium | reverse complement strand
GCTCAAAACGAGCGCAATTGATAATAATACTAAAATTTTTTTTCTCATTGTAATTGTTGTTTATAATTTATAATACTTAATTCGTTTTCACCTCTCCCCCCGGCCCCCTCCCCACATAGGGAGGGGGAGGGCTGACGCCGTTTATTTCTCGCTTTGTTTCTCGTTTTCTCGCTTTGCACCCCTTTTCCCAACCTCTGTCATTGCGGGCTTGACCCGCAATCCCCTGATTAAATGCAGTGCGTTGTTCAGGGGATCCAGCGTCAAGCGCGGGATGGCAACGGCGCGCGGGATGATAGGGGTGTCGCAACCCCAGACGCTCGTCCGGATCGGTCGTCGATACAATACGGCAGGAAAAAGGTGCAAGGTACAGGGTATGCGGCTTTGCCGCTCCTGCACCTTGCACCTTATAGCTTGTACGCTTTTCTCTGTACCTTTTAGCTTTAGCCTTGAACCTGCTGTGTGTGTGTGTGTGTGTGTGTGTGTGTGTGTGTGTGTGTGTGTGTGCGCATAATTCCGTTAACTTCCAAGCGTTGGAAGTTAATAATACATAATAAATTGTTATTTACGGAAGTTGCCATATTCTTTGTTGTTGTTTTACAAAAACCGCTGCAAATGTAATTCAATAAATCAAATTATGCAAACTATTTTTAGAAAAAAATAAAAGAGACCGGCATTGAAAAAGATTTTATCCGTGATAATCCGCAAATAATCGGGCTATTTCTCTCACATTTTCTGATATTCTCTTGGCGAACAGTCCGCATACTTTTTGAAAAACGCGGCGAAGTGCGATTGGTCGTAAAAATTTAACTCGTTGCTCACTTGTTGAATGGACATCTTGCCCGATTTTAGCAGTGTTCGCGCTTCCATTATCAAGTATTCGCGTATCCACTGCGCCGCCGTTTTGCCGCTTGCCAAGCGTATCAGCGCCGACAAGTATTTGCCGGTTAAATGCAAACGCTTGGCATAAAAATCAATTTCCCGCTCCTGCTTGTAATTGCGTTCCACCAACCGTATAAACTGCTCAAAAACATATTCTTTTGCCGATGGTTTTTCCGTTGCTTCTTGTGCATTTTGTTGCTGAAAAATTGCATATACGTTGTAAAACAGCGCATTGATATATTGTTGAATGATTTGCCGGCCAAAAAGTCCTTTTTCTGCAATCTTATTTTTAATTAACCGGTAAATCGTAACTATTTCATCCATATTGCTGTCGAGCAATTTCATTCCGCCTTCGTTGAAAAAATGCTGTTGCAGTTCCATTGCCTCTAAAAAACTGTCTGTTTTATCCCAAAAACTCACTTTCATAATAAAGCAAATCGCTCTGAAATCAGGCGTTATTTCGGTTATTTCAAATATCTTATTGGGCAAAATCACTAATACGGCATTCTTTTCGAGCGTAAAATTTCTTGTTTCCAATTTCGCTTTCAAATATCCCCCGACACACACAATCATAATCACTTCGTTGGTGCGAAACGGAAAATGCAGGATATTTTCTTTTCCTATTTTATCGAAAAAAGCAATATCCCATATATTGTCGGAAACAAATAAAACGTCTTCAATACTCTCGTTTTCAAATGTTTTGAAAATTTCGGCAGAACTTACTTGTGTTACTTTCTTTGTCATATTTTCTGAAATAAAATTGTACAAAGTTACGCATAACTTTTCAGTTTCGGCGCTTTATACCGATACCTCATTATTTTATGCCGATTCAACCGTGCGAAAAGCCGTATTTTTGCAGCCGTAAAATAATAATTCAAAAAAATGTATGAATAAAAGAGTGTATTTTATCTGTATTGCAGCAGTCTGCGTGTTTTTATCTGCTTGTAACAAAAACAAATCAGCCGGACAACAGGACAAAACGATCCCGGTTAAAGTATTGGAAATTGCCGCTATGCAAACGGCAAACCGGCAAAATTATGTCGGTACGGTAGAAGAATCCACCGCCGTTTCGCTTTCGTTTTCGCTTATGGGAACGGTGGAAGAAGTTTTTGTGCAGGAAGGGCAGCGGGTACAAAAAGGGCGCTTGCTCGCCACGCTCAACAGCGCTACCGTCCAACATGTGCTCGACGGCTCTTCGGCACAGTTAAACAAGGCGCAAGACGCTTACAACCGGCTTGTGAAAGTTCACGAAAACGGCTCGTTGCCCGACATTAAACTTGTGGAAGTGGAAAGCGGTTTGCAGCAGGCAAAATCGCAGGTGGAAATTGCCCGCAAAAATGTGGCCGACTGCAAGTTGTATGCACCGCGCAACGGCGTTATAGCCAAACGCGGAATTGAACCGGGAACAAATGTAATGCCGGGCATGGAAGCGTTTAAGTTGGTTACAGTGGAAACGGTTTTTGTGAAAATCGCTGTGCCTGAAAACGAAATCGGCAGCATTGCCGAAGGACAGCAGGCAACGGTTACGGTTTCCGCACTCGACAACGCCGTTTTTACAGGCAAAATTGCAATGAAAGGCATATCGGCAAACGCCATATCGCACACCTACGAGGCGAAAATTGAAATTGCAAACCCGCAATCAACCTTAATGCCCGGAATGATTTGCAAAGTGGAAACAAGTTTCGTCTCGTCCGATACACAAACACAGAAAATAGTTGTTCCTAACCGCGTTATACAAATCTCGACAGACGGCAAACAATACGTTTGGGTGGCAGACGGCGGCGTTGCCAAACGGCAATGGGTAGAAACCGGCGACCTGACCAACAACGGCATTGTGGCAACAAACGGACTTTCGGCAGGCGACAAAATCATTACAGAGGGCTTTTTGAAAATTAGCGAAGGAACAAAAATTACAATCACGAATTAAAAATTACACGATGAGCAAAAACAATAAAATCATAGAATGGGCCTTAATAAACAGGCAAATTATCATTTTGTTGGTGGCAGCGCTGTTTATTGGCGGTATTTATTCTCTGATAAAAATGCCCAAGCAGGAAATGCCCGGATATATTGTCCGCAAAGGACTTGTAGTAGGCGTATTTCCGGGCGCAACTACTCAACAGGTAGAAGAACAACTGACCCAACCGCTCGAACGCTATCTTTTTACATATTCGGAAGTAAATCGCCACACAACCGCTTCGCAAACCAAAGACGGGGTGTGCTATATTTTTGTCGATTTGGCAGATGACGTGAAAGATAACAACGTTGTTTGGAGTAAAATAAAACACGGCATTTCTGCGTTCAAATCCTCTTTGCCTCCGGGCGTGTTGGCAGTGGCGGTCAATGATAATTTCGGCGATGTGTCGGCGATATTGGTAACAATGGAAGCAGAAGATAAAACGTACCGCCAAATTGATGCGTATTGCGACAATCTCGAAGACCGCCTGCGTGCCGTGCCCGACGTGGCAAACGTGCAGCGTTACGGTTCACAAAAAGAACAAATTACCGTTTATATAGACAACGAAAAACTGTCGGCTTACGGCGTTGCTTCTAAAATGCTTACCGCCAATTTATTTGCACAGGGTTTTACCACCGTTAGCGGTTCGTTGGAAACCCGGCAGGGCATTTCGCCGATACACATTGCCGAAACCTATCAAACCGAACAGGAAATTGCCGATCAAATTATTTTTTCCGACCCGCAGGGAAACGTTGTACGGGTAAAAGACATAGGGCGAGTGGTGCGCGAATATCCCACGCCTGACAGTTACATCGCCCACAACGACAGGCGTTGCGTGTTGCTGTCGATTGAAGTTAATCCGAAAGCCAATATCATCACTTTCGGCAAGGAAGTCAATCAAGTTTTGGCTGATTTCAAAAGCGAACTGCCCGCAAGCGTTCACATCGACCGCATTGCCGACCAGCCCGAAGTTGTAGCAAAATCAATTTTTACCTTTCTGAAAGAATTGTTGATTGCCGTTTTTGCCGTTGTGTTGGTAATTGTTGTGCTGTTGCCGTTTCGCGTGTCGTTGGTTTCGGCGATGTCTATTCCGATTACCATTGCCATCACTTTTGTGGTAATGTATGCGGTAGGTATTCCGCTCAATTTCGTTACTTTGGCGGCGCTGATGGCTATGTTGGGAATTATTGTCGATGATACCATTGTCGTGGTTGATAATTACATCGACAAACTCGACGAGGGCATTGACCGGTGGACAGCCGCTATCCACAGCGTTCAGGAATATTTCAAGTCCATTTTTTCGGCAACGCTGGCCATAACGATAACGTTTATCCCGATTTTGCTTACAACCAGCGGTTATATACACGATATGATTACGCATTTCCCTTGGACTGTTTGTATTTCGCTGTTTTCTTCACTCTTTGTGGGCGTTCTGGTGATTCCGATAATTCAATATTTTCTGATAAAAAAAGGACTGCACATGCCGAACGCCGAAACGCTGAAAAAACGCCGTTCTTTTCTTGATGTTGTCCAACATTCGTATGAAAAATTATTGAAAAAAGTTTTTGCTTTTCCAAAAACGACTTTACTTATTGTGGTTTTGAGCATTGTTGTGGGTGCATTGCTGTTTACCCTTGTGCCGATGCGAACGATGCCTGCGGCCGATCGCGACCAGTTTGCCGTTGAAATATATTTGCCCGAAGGCAGTACGCTCGAAAAAACAATCGCCGTTGCCGACAGTTTGGAAAATATTTTGCGGGAAGACCGTCGCGTGAAATCCGTTACGGCGTTTCTCGGCACGAGTTCGCCGCGTTTTCATTTTCTTTACACGCCGCATATTCCCGCCAAAAATTACGCTCAATTCATCGTCAATACCACGTCGGACAAGGCAACCGAAGCAATGCTCGACGATTATACAAACACTTACGCTTTCCGTTTTCCCGAATGTTATATACGATTTAAACAACTTGATTTTCAGGAAAGCGATGCGCCGTTTGAAGTCCGTTTGGTAAGTGACAATATTGAAGAATTGAAATTGCAGGCAGAACAAATTGAACAATATCTGCGAGAGCAAGACGAATGTTTGTGGGTGCGTACAAGTTTTGAAACGCCTGTGCAAAGTACGAAAATAGAACTCAATCAGGAAGAAATGTCGCGTTTGGGAATTAACAAAACACTTGTTTCGCTTGGCGTTTCGCAAGGTTTAACAGGAATGAAAATCAGCGATGTGTGGGAAGGCAGCTATCAAGTGCCGGTTTGCCTTGTGCCGCAAAACGCCGACAAAACAATTTCCGATTTGGAAAACGTGCCTGTCTCAGGCGTGTTTGGTAGCGCTGTTCCTTTGCGGCAAATCGGCAAAATTTCGCCCGAATGGAACGAAAACACCCTTTCGCACCGCAGCGGATTGCGTACGCTTACGGTAATGGCCGATATAAAACGGGGCGAAAATATAAATCGCGTATTGCGTAAAATTTTCAAACAGGTAGATACCGAAATTTTGCCGCAACTTCCGCCGAATATGAAATTGGAATACGGAGGCGTCAAGGAACAAGACACAAAAACCATGACGCCGCTTATTTTAGGCGTTGGTATCGCATTTTTAATCATTTACCTGATTCTTATTTTCCACTTCAAAAAACTTAAATTGGCTACATTGGTACTTGCTTCGGCTATACTTTGTGTCTTTGGAGCAGGTTTTGGCGTGTGGGTGTTGCATATAGACTTTAACGCTTTTGCTCTGTTGGGGATTATCGGTTTGGTGGGCATTATTGTCCGCAACGGGATAATAATGTACGACTACATTGAATATCTGCGGTTTAAGAAAGGCGAAACCGTACGGCAAGCCGCCATTGACGGAGGCAAACGCCGTATGCGTCCCATTTTTCTCACTTCCGCCGTTGCCGCAATGGGCGTTTTGCCGATGATTATCAGCCAAAGCCCGATGTGGTCGCCAATGGCGGCAATTATCTTTTTCGGTACGCTTATCACCATGATTTTTATTGTTACCGTGATGCCGTTAGTATATTGGTTAATGTATAAAAAACAGGATAAACAATTAGTTAAAAATTAAAATGAAAAAGTTCGCTTTATCAATCGTTTTGTTAGCAATAACAACAATCCCTGCTCTTTCGCAGGAGGTTTTTACACTCGAAAAGTGTAAAGAATTGGCATTGAAAAACAATGCGCAGACGAAAAATGCCGAAATCGCAGTTGAAAGTTCCAAACAACAACAAAAAGAGGCATTTACCAAGTATTTTCCAAGCATAAGCGCTTCTGCCAACGGTTTTGTCGCCAACAAACCAATGGTAAAAATGGAAATGGATATGTCGGCACAAATGCAGCCGCTGACCAATGTACTTACCCCGTTAATCGGATGGGCAATGATGAACGGCGCACCCATTGACCCCGCCGCTCTTACGGGCTTGCAAAATCAAGAGCCGGCAAAAATTGAAGCCATGAAAAACGGCATTATCGCAGGCCTTACCGCAACGCAACCCATTTTTGCAGGCGGGCAAATCGTAACAGGAAACCGCCTTGCCAAAGCAGGCGTAGAAGTTCGCAAGTTGCAAAAGCAACTGACCGAAAACGAAGTATTGCTCACAACGGAACGCTATTTTTGGCAATTCGTTTCGTTGCAGGAAAAAATGAAAACCATTGAAAATTCCGAAACAATGCTTGCCCACATTCTTTCCGACGTCAAAGTTGCCGTTGATGCAGGACTGACCACCCGCAACGACCTTTTGCGCGTAGAACTCGAACAAAACCGTCTCGCCGCCAACCGCTCGAAAGCCGAAAACGGTATGCAAGAGCTTAAACTCGCTTTGGCGCAAATGATTGGTATTCCCGCCGGCAGTTTCAACATTGAACCCCCTGCTGTCATTGCGGGCTTGGCCCGCAATTCCCCGGATGACGAGGCATTTCCCGCGTTTGCGGAAATGACGGACAATGTAGAAAACCGCCCCGAATACAAATTATTAGACAAAAACGTTGAAATTGCCAAAATGCAAACGCAAATGGAAATCGGCAAAAATCTGCCCACAATCGCCGTCGGTGCGGGCTACAACTATATGAATTTCGATTTGCATACCGGCAACGGAATGAAAAACAATTTCGGAATGGTGTTCGTCACTGTTTCCGTTCCGATTACGGATTGGTGGGGCGGCTCTCACGCTGTCAAACGTAAAAAACTCGAACAGCAAGCGGCAGAAAACACGAAGAAAGAAAAAGCCGAATTGCTTTTGATTCGGATGCAAAACATTCGTAATCAGGTAAACGAGGCGTATAATCAAGCGCTGATAGCAAAAAAATCAATAGCCGCAGCCGAAGAAAACCTGAAAATCAGTCGCGACAACTATAATGCCGGACTCGTTACCATCTCCGACTTGCTCGAAGCCCAAAACCTGCTTCAACAGCAGCAAGACGCCTACGTTTCCGCAATAGCCGAATATTACAAGAAAGCGGCAGAGTGGAAAAGTGTATAACTAAAAAAGGAGTTGTATCGTTTATTTCCGTACAACTCCTTTCTAAAATCTCAGCCCTGCGCCTGTTACTTGACTTTATTAATTTCTTCGATTAACTTTTTCGCTTTTTCGTAGCGAGCCAACTGTTTCTTATTAAAATCAATTTTCAAGCGTTCCATATCGGCCACTTCCTGTTGCGAGCGTATAGCCAACGATTGATATTTCTGAATATCTTTCAGTTTGTTGTTATTGGCTTCCGCGTACTCTTTTACGTATGCCTCAAAATCTTTCAAGGCTTCTTCAGGCGTTTTTACTACCGGCGGCGCAACCGTTTCCTCTTCCTTTGGCGCCGTTTCTGTTGTTTCTGTAACAGCGGGTGCGCTTTCATCCGCTTTTTTCACGTTGTTACAAGCAGTAAATGAAATCATTACTGCACTTGCAAATAAAATTAAACAAATCTTTCTCATGTTGAATCAGTATTTATGATTAATGTGTTTGCAAAGTTAGCATTAAATTTCCAATTACACACAAACAGATAAAAACAGGCTAAATCTTTTTTTGAGGACTATTCGCTTCGCACTAAAAAAAATTAGCCGAATATTTGCACAATCCGATTAAACCCATTACATTTGCCCCTGTTTTTGTAAAACAACAATAAATATGACAGCTTCCGTAAACAACAATTTATTACACATTATTAACTTCCAAAGTTTGGAAGCTAACGGAATTATGCGTACACACACACACACACACACACACACACAATATTAGAACGCGCGCGCGTAAGAAATTTTTTTCAAATAAACAACACCTGTCGTGTCTCCATACCAAGAGATGCGGCAGTTTTTTTCTGTCAAAAATGAACGAACAACTAATAGTATTAATTTGTTTAATTTAAAAATATTTATCCAATGAAAAAGTCAATTATTTTTTTTGTATCAATGGCTGTTTTCGCACTTAGCGTAACAGCGCAAACATTTTCTTTTCAGAGTATCAACAAAAACGGC
>JAISNS010000217.1 GCA_031276105.1 Dysgonamonadaceae bacterium | reverse complement strand
TCCGTTTGTCGGTAAACAGAGGGCGGCAAGAGATAAAAGAATCGTTTTATACATTGTTTATCGGATTGATTGTTTATTAATGTTTCCGTTTAACTTCCAAACTTTAGAAGTTAAGAATATGCAATAAACTGTAAATTGCTGCAAATGTAATTTATTTATGCAAATTATGCAAATATTCGGCTGAATCTTTTTCAGGGCGAAAATAACAAAGCGATCCATTTTTATATCGCCCCAAAACACGGATAAAACGAAAGAAACGGATTTTTCACGGATAAAATGTTTTTCCGTGTTCGGAATGCAGTTTTTTCGCTACGGATTATTTCATATCTCTGTTGGCGTAATTCAAAATAAAACAGGTTAGAATTATGATAATACAATTAGAACCTGAAAAAGCGGCACATATTACACAAAAGTGGATGATTTGCTTGATGAACGCTATGGCAAGTCCGGTACACAGTCGAGAAAGGATTTTGAAACTAAAGCTCCGGCATGGTACTGCGACTAAATCCTGAAAGATAAACCTAAGCCGGCGAACAAGTCGGCGGTGCAAGGTGCAGGGTGCACGACAGAAAACCTCATTTTTTCAATGCTTAATTATTCTGCCTTAGCGCTCTTCCCTCCGAAACATCGTAGGCTTCCGACGCTGAAGGCAATTGGGTATGCTAAAAGGCGGTCAATAAATTAATCCCTGCACTCCTTAGCGTTTAAACGGAAATTCAGCGTTTTTTACCGGCAACGATCAAATTCGACTGTGAAAATCACCATTTCGGATTTGCTTCCAATCCGGAACGGAAATCCCGAAAGACCAAGACCTGAAGTCGTATAAGACGCAGAATTGCCTTCTTTTTTCAACCCGTATAGATTAGAATACAGGAGATATCCGAGCAAATTGACCGGGAAAATTTGCCCTTGATGCGTATGACCGCAGATAATCAGGGGAATATTGCTTGCGACGCCGTCTTCGATATCGCCGGGTTGGTGACTAACGAGAATACGAGGCATCGCAGCATCGGTTTTCGCCAATAACGATTCCCATTCCATCCGGTGGTCTTTATTTTTCCGGTCGTCGCGGCCAATCAATTGAAAGCGATTGCCGATCGTAACAACAGAATCGCGAAGAACTTGAATACCGGCATTGCGTATCCATTCAAAACAGGCTTCCGCATTGATTTTGTATTCATGGTTGCCGGGAACAAAATAAATACCCAGTGGAGCCGATAATTTTTTCAATTCGCTATCCATTTGCTGTTTTTCCAACGGTTCTAAATAATAATCAACTAAATCTCCGGCAATGACAATCAAGTCGGCTTGCTGAGCGTTCATCACAGTTACATATTTTTGCAATACCGTTTTATCAATCAGGTAGCCCAAATGTAAGTCGGATACAACCAGCAGTTTATAATTCGTTGGAGTTTCCAGCGTATCGTTGGCGGCGTCGAAATGAAACGCATACTTTTTGATTTGCGGTTCCAAATAACGGTCGGACGAGGATTGGAAATGCGCGTTGATATAAAGCAGAAAGAGCGCCAGAAGAATCGTGTCTATGGACAGCAACGCAATCTGCCGGAAACGAATGTAGAAAACCCATTTCCCGTTCAGGAAAAACAATAAGTCGAAAACAGATAAAAATACGGCAAAGTATAACGAAGATACAGTCCAATAAGCGCTAATTGTTTGGATAAGCGTGTAATACTCAAGCGGCAAATATTCCCGTGAAACAATGCCCGTAAAAAAAATCAACGTTTCGCACGCAATCACGCTATACAACAAGTATTTCAAAAACGTATTGATTCGGCGACATTTTTCGACGCGGTAAATAAAATAAACATTCAGAAACAGTTGTGTAAGTATGGAACGATAAAAGAAAAGCATGGAATTGAGATTTATTCTTTGAAACGAATATTCAGTATAATAAGTTCGGATTGCGTGCCGACCCTGAATTGCGGCCCCCATATACCCAGCCCGGATGTTACTATGAGATGCGTATCCTTTTTCTTCAAATAACCGTGTCCCAATTCATACATCCCGCCGACAATATAATTGAGTGGCCAAAGTTGGCCGTCGTGAGTATGTCCCGATATTTGGAGATCAATTCCGCAAACTGCGGCTTCTTCCGGAAAATAAGGTTGGTGATCTAAAAGAAAAAGCGGTTGTTCGGGAACGGTTTTTGAAACTAATTGTTTTAATGATAAACGGTTGTGATTTGTCCGGTCGTTTCTTCCGATAACCCAGAAACTGCCGTTAACACAAACCGCCGAATCAATCAATACCTCCATTTTTGTTTTAGCGAAAAAATGAAGGCTGCGATCAATTCCTGTGATATATTCATGATTACCCGGGCAGAAATATATCCCCAATGGCGCCTCCATGCGGTTGATTTCTTCATACATCCGTTCCTCTTCCAGCGGTCGGACATTGCTGTCAATCATATCGCCGGCAATCAGGATAATATCGGGGTTTTGAGCATTGACAAGTTGTACGTATTGCTGCAACATCTTTTTGCCGATACCCGTTCCCAGATGCAAATCACTGATAACAACGGCTTTCAGTTCGTTGTATTTCCCTCCGTTCTTATTAATATTTATTGTTTTTTCCACTATTTCCGGATGAGTAAAACGATAATGACCGGCAGCAAGGATGATGATTACGAGGATGTATCCCGAAATCACTTGAACCTGACGGAAAACAACCGGCGAGAGGGATGAAGGTAAAAACCGGAAAAACCGGTCGGCTAAGTGGATGATGTCGGTGAAAACAAAATAAAGGCTCAGGTACAGCATGAATGCAAACCACGTAGAGCCGATGAAATACAGTGCTTTTTGCCTGTCTAACGGGAAAGAATCCCGCCCTGCCATTGCAATGAAAAAGGAACCGTAAAAAAGAAGAAAGATCAGTCCGTAAACGATTCGTACAGGTACCGAAGCAGGCAAAGCCTGCCACCCCCTGACAAAAAGATAGGCATTGACAAGCGTGTGAATAAAAACAACGATAACAATAAACGGATTCATGACAGGTAATTTTAATTTGAACGCAAAATTAGATAAAAACCTCAAGATTTCCAAGCGCCCTATCATTTGCGTT
>JAISNS010000177.1 GCA_031276105.1 Dysgonamonadaceae bacterium | reverse complement strand
GCCGAAGGTTTATTTGTTTTTCAATTTCCGAAAAAAGATGTTACCTTTGCCTCCCAAAAATAAGGCAAAAGATAGTAACGGATAATAATATATGCTAAAAATAAACGATTTACACGCCGCCATCAATGGAAAAGAAATACTGAAAGGACTGAATTTGCAAATCAACGCCGGCGAAGTACACGCCATCATGGGGCCGAACGGCTCCGGAAAAAGTACCCTCTCGGCGGTATTAGTCGGGAATCCGGCTTTTGAAGTAACCGGAGGCGAAGTCACTTTTGAAGGGAAAAACCTTTTGGAAGCGTCGCCCGAAGAACGCTCCTGCTTGGGAATCTTTTTGAGCTTTCAATATCCGGTGGAAATACCCGGCGTAAGTATGGTGAATTTCATGCGAACCGCCGTCAACGAACATCGCAAGCGCAAAGGCCAACAGCCGCTCTCGGCCGGCGAATTTCTGAAAATGATGCGCGAAAAACAATCAATCGTGGAATTAGACAAGAACTTGGTCAACCGTTCGGTCAACGAAGGATTTTCCGGAGGAGAAAAAAAACGCAATGAAATATTCCAAATGGCGATGCTCGAACCGAAATTAGCCATCCTCGACGAAACCGACAGCGGATTGGATATCGACGCCCTCCGAATTGTCGCAAACGGAGTCAATCAGTTGAAACGACCGGACAATGCAACCATCGTCATCACTCACTACCAGCGCCTGCTGGACTATATCAAGCCCGACATCGTTCATGTACTCTATCTGGGGCGGATTATCAAAACCGGCGGGCCGGAATTAGCGCTCGAACTGGAAGAAAAAGGTTACGACTGGCTCAAATAATATGCAACAGTATATCGACTTTTTCAAATCCGAACGGCAAACGATTGACCATGCTTGCCCGCCGCTCCTGAACGCTTTCCGTGAAAAAGCAGGTGAAACGTTTCAACAAAAAGGATTTCCCGCTTACCGCTCGGAAGATTACCAACAGACCGATATGGCCGGACTGCTGAAAGGAAATTTCGGCTTTTACCTGAATCCTCCCGGACAAAACATCGACCCCTACAAGGTTTTTTATTGCAATGTTCCCCATTTGAATACTCATAAATGCTTCACAATTAACGGGCATTTCTATGGCGAACCAACCGGCGCAGATTTGCCGGCAGGCGTTTTTTCGGGAAGCCTCAATACATTTGCCCGGCAACATCCGGCAATCTTCGCCGATTATTACAACCGGCTGGCCGCCGAAAAAGGCGACGGACTGGCGGCTTTCAATACGATGTTTGTTCAGGATGGATACGTTTTGTATGTGCCGGCAAACACGGTGATCGAAAAAGCGGTGCAGTTGACCAATATTTCGAGAGGAAACAATGCTTCCCTCATCAACCGGCGGATACTCGTCATCATGGAACAGGGCGCCCAAGCCAAACTGCTCGTTTGCGACCATACGGCAGACGAAGAATCGACCCTGGCCGCCACGCAAGTCGTTGAAATATACGCCGGAGAAAACGCTTCCTTCGATTTTTACGAACTGGAAGAAAGTACGCCGAAAACCATCCGGCTAACGACAAATTTTATTCGACAGGAAGCATCGTCCTGCGTCGTAGTCAATACCATTACGCTGAGCAACGGCGTTACCCGCAACAATTACCGGGTCGATTTGACCGGCAAACAGGCCGAAACGCATCTTTACGGCATGGCAATCGGGGACATGAAACAGCAAATAGATAATTTCACGCTTATCAATCACCACGTTCCGGCTTGCCATAGCGATGAATTATTCAAATATGTGCTGGACGATGAAGCTACCGGAACGTTCGGCGGACGAATTATTGTCGCGAAAGACGCTCCCCAAACGAAAGCTTATCAAAACAACCGTAACCTGCTGGGAAGCCGCCATTGCCGGATGTATTCCAAGCCGCAACTGGAAATTTATGCCGACGACGTGAAATGCTCCCACGGAATGACGATCGGCCAATTGGACGAAAACGCCTTGTTTTACATGCGTTCACGGGGAATACCCGCCGATGAAGCCATTCTGCTGCTTAAATTTGCATTTACCGGCGACGTCATTCAAGGCATCCGCCTCGAAGGATTGCGCGACCGCCTGAAATTACTGATAGAAAAACGATTCAGAGGTGAATTAATAAAATGTCAAGGATGTATTTAAACGAAGAAAACATACGGAAAGATTTTCCGCTCCTTTCACGGGAAGTGTATGGAAAGCCGCTGGTGTACTTGGATAATGCCGCCACGACGCAAAAACCCCTGTGCGTTATCCGGAAAATGGAGGAAGTCTATTCCACGATCAACGCCAATATCCACCGCGGCGTTCACTACCTGAGCCGGCAAGCAACCGAATCGCACGAAAACGCCCGCCGAACGGTGCAACGGTATATCAATGCCGCTTCGCCGGAAGAAATCATATTTACCCGCGGAACCACCGAATCCATCAATCTGCTTGCCGCCACTTTTTGCCGTTCGCAATGCAAGCCGGGCGATGAAATAATCCTCACCACGATGGAACATCATGCGAATATTATTCCCTGGCAAATCCAGCGGGAAATCACCGGCGTCGAACTGAAAGTAGTTCCCCTCACAAAAGAAGGCGAAATACGGACGGAAGATGTGGAAGAACTGATCTCTTCCCGCACCAGACTCATCGCCCTGACGCACGTTTCCAATGTTTTGGGAACCATCAATCCGGTGGACGAAATCATCCGTCTGGGGCATAATTACAACATTCCCGTGCTGATCGACGCGGCTCAATCGGTACAGCATTTCCCGGTTGACGTGCAGGCATTGGATTGCGACTTTCTGGTTTTCTCTTCCCACAAGATGTACGGCCCAACGGGCATTGGCGTTCTGTACGGTAAAAAAAACCTGCTGGAGAAATTACCGCCCTATCAGGGTGGCGGGGAAATGATTGCCCACGTTACGTTTGAAAAAACAACGTTCAACGAATTACCGTTCAAATTTGAAGCCGGCACGCCCGACTATGCCGGCTCGACCGCGCTGGGCGAAGCCATCCGGTATATCGAATCCATCGGTTTGGACAACATTCGCCGTCAGGAAGAACAACTGCTCCGGTATGCCACCGAACGGCTTTTATCAATTCCGGGAATGAAGATTATCGGGACTTCGCAACACAAAAGTTCGGTGATTTCTTTTCTGGTCGGCAGTATTCATCCCTACGACATGGGTCTGTTGCTCGACCGCTTTGGGATTGCCGTCCGCACCGGTCACCACTGCGCCCAACCGCTCATGAACGCTTTGGGTATCGAAGGTACGCTGCGGGCTTCGTTCGCGTTCTACAACACGGAAAAAGAAATCGACACGTTGGCGGAGGGTATCGAACGAGTAACCAAGATGTTTTGATATGCTGTTGTCCTGTCTGAATAAAAACCTGGTGGAAGCCGGTTGCGATGAAGCCGGACGCGGTTGTCTGGCAGGAGCCGTTTTTGCCGCTGCCGTCATCCTTCCGTCCGGTTTTTGTAGCGAAGAACTCAACGATTCCAAGCAATTATCCGAAAAGCAGCGCAATGCTTTGCGTCCCCTCATCGAAAAAGAAGCCCTGGCCTGGGCGGTAGGAATCGTTTCCCCGCAGGAAATAGATACAATCAACATCCTCAACGCCTCGTTTCTGGCGATGCACCGGGCGTTGGATCAGCTGACCGTCCAGCCGCAACATCTGTTGATCGACGGAAACCGGTTCAGCCCATACAGGGATATTCCTCATACAACCATTGTTAAAGGCGACGAGAAATACCTCGCCATCGCAGCGGCTTCCGTGCTGGCCAAAACCCACCGCGACGAATACATGCTTCGCTTACACAACGAGTTTCCACAATACGGCTGGGAAAAAAACAAAGGCTATCCTACAAAAAAACACCGGCAATGTATCGAAGCGTTCGGCGCAACCGGTTACCATAGAATGAGTTTTAAACTAAAAACTAAAAACTAAAAACTAAAAGTTACGCGAAGCAATGCAGCCGCGCTTTGCGCAACTTTTAGTTTTTATCTTTTAGTTTTTAGTTCTTAATTCTTAGTTTTTATTTAATTTTGTCCGGCTTATACTGTTTTTTGTATGGGCAGCATTTATTTTTAGTTTTTTATGTTCAGTATTTGTATTCCTGTATATAATTATGATGTAAGGGAATTGGTGCAATCTTTGCACCGGCAGGCGATGCGATCGGGCTTGCCGTTTGAAATTCTTTTAATGGACGATGCTTCGAAAGAAGAATACCGGACGGTAAATTCGGCTATTGATTGGCCGTATTTGCGTTATATTCAATTAACCGGAAACGCCGGCCGCTCGAAAATCCGAAACCGGCTGGCTCAAGCCGCAAAATATACTTACCTGATTTTTATGGATTGCGATTCGGCCGTTTCGTCGGAAACCTATATTGACAATTATATTCCTTATTGTAAGCCGAATATCGTTTGTTATGGCGGACGGCTTTATGAAGAAAAATGGCCTCACGATACAAAATATCTCCGTTGGAAATATGGCGTAAAAAGAGAGTCCATTCCTGCAGAAGAAAGAGAAAAAGAACCCAACCTTAGTTTTATGACCTGTAATTTTCTTATTGATAAGGCGCTTTTGGAAAAAATCCCGTTTGATGAAACGGTTCAGGGCTACGGGCACGAAGATACTTTGTTCGGGATTCAATTATTGTACCTCGGCATCCGGATACAGCATATCGACAATCCGCTCATCCACTTGGGACTGGAAGACGCTGCCGTTTTTATTGCCAAAACGGAAAACGCGGTTGCAAACCTGCGCAGAATTGATGCAATTTTACAGGAAAAATGCCCCGAACCGGTAAACCATTCCCTGTTGATTCGAACGGAACAACGTTTGAAAAAATGGGGACTTCTCCCTTTGACCGCAGCCATTTTTACGGTATTCAAACCGTTACTGAAAAGAAATTTACTAAGCAAAAAACCCTCCCTTTTCCTGTTCGATTTATACAAATTAGGGACTTTATGCCGGTTGAGTTGTGTTTCCTAATGTAATTATGAATACGGTTATCATAATGAAAATGACGGCTAATAAGCCTGCTATTAATTTATTACTTGTTTTCATTTTTACTTTTTAAATAGTTGTTATATTCTTTCTCCAATTCGGCCGGCGACATTCCCAATAAAGTCATATTTTTGAAGACCAACGGTAATTCCTGCTCTAAAAATATTTTTTTCCGGTATTCGATTATTTTCGCTTTTGCGTTTTCCGCTACGAAAAAACCGACGCCCCGTTTGTTGAAAATAATTTCTTTGCCCTGCAAGAAATCGTATGTCCGCATAACGGTATTCGGGTTTACCTCCAGCGCTACGCCCAATTCGCGTACCGATAATAAACGTTCGCCGTCTTTCCAGCGTTCCAATAAAATCTGTTCGCACACATAGTCGCCTATTTGGAGGTAAATAGCCTGTGTTTCTTTGAATTCCATGATTTATATTTCTTTTTCGGTTAGACGAACATAAGCGACTATCCAAAGAAACGGAATAAGTAACCAGCAAAAAACTTCGCTTGTGATTGCAACCATATCTTGCCAAGCCACGTAACGTTCGGGTAACCACTGCAACTGAACGTTTGATTCGGTACGAATAATAAGTAAATACATCTCGATACTCCACAGTATGAGAAAAGCAAAACCGGAAACAATCAATGTTAATATCGTCTTAAATATTTGATTATGCTTAAAATATATCCCTCCTAAAACAAACAGGGATTGTGTAACCAAAAATATCCTGAAAAACAGCCAAATCCATGAAGTATATTCGGGAATATTCGCCACTTTTTCTCCTTCAAAGATGACTCGTCTTATCTGAAAATCTTCAAATAATACCCATTTTAATGGAGATGTGTGAAATAATTTAATATCTGCCGACAGAAAATGACTGTTTGCCAGAAGATTGTTTAATCCTGTCCCAACTAAATTGCCGATGAAATAAGCAAGCAGTGCGAAAGCAAAATAATAGACGATGCTAAGGAACAGGGAAACCGTTATTTTTTCCAATTGTGTAGCCGGAATCATAAAATAGTTTATTCCGTTGGCCGTAGAATGTATTTCCTTGAAAAATTTTCCGGCATGAAATGCGCCGGCAAGCAATATCGTGATTCCGATAACGACGGGATTGTTCCGGAAAAGCATGAATACGAAAGACATAATACTCAAAAAAATCAACTCGTTGTAAATCCTTTCGGTAAAATAGCGTTGAACGAGTAATACAGCCCGGTTGAAATTAAATATAGCGTTCATTTTTAGTGATTTAATGTGTTTGTAAACAATTCTTTTATTTGTTTCTTATTCGCATGTACCGCATTGAACAGCAGTTCGATATCCAATTTGCTGTCTTCCTGTTCCCTGTTTTCGCGAACCTGATAAAAACCGCGCAGCGTATCTTCCGAATAAATCACGGAAGCATCTTTCACATTTGTATCATACACTTTGAAAAGCAGTTTGTCGGTAATGTTTTTAATCAGTTCATTAAAAACAATTTCGTGTTCATCCATGATGATGATACTGTCGATAAGGCTGTCCAAATCGCGCACTTGGTGGGTCGAGATGATGATGCAGCGGTCGTTTTCCAGAGACGAGGCCACAATACGGCGAAATTGACCTTTCGACGGAATATCCAAACCGTTGGTCGGTTCGTCCATCAGCAAGACTTTCGTTTGCGCCGCCAGGCCGAAAGCCAGCGTTACTTTCTTTTTCTGTCCATACGATAATTTATTTATTCGTAATTCTTTAGAAGAAATTTCGAACTCTTTCAAATAATTATCGAACTGACTGTGGCTGAAATTCGGATAGAAAGGCGCATAAACCTTCTCGAATTTTTCGATGCTTAACGGGAACAGCGGCAGTTCTTCCGAAATGAAGTAAATGTCGCGAAGCATTTCCGGTTTCCGTTTTTGCGGCTCAAAACCCATGGTTTCGATTGTTCCTTTTTGGGGAAACAATAATCCGGCAACGAGTTTCAACAGGGTGCTTTTCCCTTCGCCGTTTTTGCCGAGCAAGCCGTGAATATGTCCCGGTTGAAGTTGTAAACTTAAACCGGATAATAACGGCCGCTTTTTGTTGTAGCTAAAATTAACCTTTTCAAAATGAATGATTTCCATAAACAAATGATTTAATCAGTGAATTAGTATAATAATACACCGCAAAAGTAAAACTTAATTTTCATTCCCTAAATAAATTTTAGTTAAATAATATCAAACTAAAAACTAAAAGATAAAAACTAAAAG
>JAISNS010000115.1 GCA_031276105.1 Dysgonamonadaceae bacterium | reverse complement strand
GTGATGGGTATTTACGGGCTTATTGTATTCAATGCCAAATACAAAGCCAAAGAAATCGCTATCCGCAAAGTCAACGGTTCCAGCATCCGCGAAATCATCCTGATGCTCAACCGCAACGTGCTGTTACAATTTGGCGTCGCATGGGTGATTGCCGTCCCGACCGCTTGGTTTATCGTTGACCGGTGGTTGGAAAATTTCGCCTATAAAACCGCCGTTCACGGGTGGGTATTTCTCCTGAGCGGAGGGATCGTTTTGCTGATTACTTTGTTGACCGTCAGCGTACAGAGTTATAAGGCGGCGCGCACGAATCCCACGCAGGCGCTGAATATTTCGTAACCTTTCAATTCATTGAGTGAAAAAGATTGTCCATAATACTCTGCCAATATTTTAATACATGCTGCGCCACAATCCATTACATCGTGCTGTATGCAAATCGGAAACTTTTTCATTTGATTATTCTTTCCAAATCTTGTTGATTGCTCTCGCTTTTCTTAAAAATATTCCGGAAGCCGTTCATATTGTATTTCAAGGTTATGCCAACCATTCGCGTATCGGGGTCGGAACTTTGTCCAAATTGCACCACGCCATATTTAGACGTAATGGCAGGCTCGGATTTGTGAAGCAAATCGTTTCCGAACAGCGTTAAAATCATTTTTCCCTGCATCAAAATCCAGTTAACGCCTGCTGTTAGCCGGTAAGTTGGTGAAATAACGTTATTAATAGAACTGTATTTACTTTTAAAACCAAAATTGCAAAATAGAAATAACGTTGGATTAATTACATATTGATTCATCGTAGCTAATTGATAAAGAGGAATATTGCTCTTTTCAATTTTGCCTTTGTACGGATATTCTACAAAAGGAATAGCCATATTTCCTATCAAATTGGTTGTGAATGAACCAGTCAAAAAAATATAAGTTGCTGTAAAATCCAACAAAGACGACTTTGGAATATTGACCGGTTTGTTTAATAAAATGTTTTCATTTTGAGAACTTGGTGCAATCATGTAAACCGGTAAATTTTCCTGTATTTTATAAGCTGCGCTTACATTGAGATTCCGTTTGATGACGCTACCTAATTCAATAGTATGTTCGATCATTGGTATTAATTCCGGATTTCCTTTCAGTCGTATGCCGAACATTTGCAAACAACTGCCCACCGGCAACAAGGTAACTTGAAAAGCGGTATTGATGAAATTATCACCGCCTGTTCCCTTTCCAATGGAAAGATTATTCATTTCAACACCGATTATTCGGATAAAATTACAAACTGTTGGTTCGATCCCATGCATTTCCCCCATGCGATAAAAAACCTGATTGAAAATGCTATCAAATATTCCCATGAAGAAGTAACCATTGAAATTCAGGCTATTATTAATAACGATTTCATAGAAGTAACTGTTGCGGATAATGGAACAGAAATAACGAAAGAAGATTTACCTCATATTTTCAACAAGTTTTACAATTGCCGAAAATAACCAAGATTTCGCTTACGTTATTCGTTGGCATTTTGAACAAAAAGGATTTAGCGTGTTTTTTTCGGTTTCGGGCGAGGAAACCATCGCGCTTTTTACGCAGAATCAGCCGGATATTGTTTTGTTGGATATAAATCTGAACGATAAAATCAACGGCAAGGATACCGGTTAATTTGATTTTCTTTGGTTCGTTACCCGAAACGCAAGTGGACGCTCAGAGCCTATCGCTTGTAAAATAACTTTACACAGCTTGTAAAATAACTTTACAAAAATCGCCTCTTCTATACAAATCAAACCTGTAATTACGAGCATTTTAATTATTTGGCACGATTATAGACACTTCTTTACTAAAACAAATGCAACTAATTATGAACATTTTCACTTCGCACAAGCGCACCCGCTTTTTCCTGTGGGTAAACATTACCGGTCTGGCCATCGGCTTGGCGGCTTCTATCTTGCTGGTTTTATTCGTTGTCAACGAATGGACGTTCGACAAACATTGGGCGAATCACGAGCGCATCGTCCGCTTGCTGACCGTCAGCGAACGGGACGACAACGTTCGTTATATACCGATTAACCTGCGAAATGCTTTCACCGAACTGCCCGCTAAAACGCCCGGCGTGGAAGCCGCTACGCAACTCTACCGGTTGGGCGAAATAGAAATCGCCGTGGCTGAGAAACGCTTTCAAAACGCGAAGGGCTTGCTGGTCGATCCCGGTTTCTTCCGGGTGTTCCAACTGAAATTTGTGGAAGGAACGCCCGAAACTGCCCTTGTTTCCGAAAATTCCACCGTTATTACCCGCCGTTATGCCGAAATACTCTTCGGTTCGCCGCAGGAGGCTATGAATAAAACGGTTTCTTCGATGGACAGGGAGTATGTCGTTTCCGGCGTGGTGGAAGAGCTTCCGAAGAACACGCATTTCCGGTTTGATTTGCTGGCGTCTATCCGGTCGATTCCCCTTTTGAACGAAGCCGGAGGGCTGGAGTTTCACACGTATTACCTGATTCGGGAAGGCGTTTCGCTCGAAGATACGCGCCGGGCGATTGAAAAGGAATACACCGAACTGGCGAAGATTTGGAGTGAACGGGTCGGAAGCCGGAAAACGGTCGGCCTGACGGAGATGCTGGACGACGTTTATCTGAGGTCGAAGGCCGACTGGGGATTGGATAAAACCGGCAGTATGCGCTTTATCCGGCTGCTGACCGCGCTCGCCCTGTTCATCCTGTTGCTGGCCGTGACGAACTTCATCAATCTCTTTGTCACGCAGGGCGAAACGAGAATGAACGAGATCGGTATCCGCAAAGCCAACGGCGCGCAGATAAAAGATATTGTGCATCAGTTCTTTTCGGAAGTTTCCCTCATCGTGCTCATCGCTTTTGCCGGAGGCTTTCTCCTGGCTGTTGCTGCCGCTCCTCATTTCGGGGAACTGATTAATAAAAACATTGATTTGATACAACTCCTGAACCCGTTGTTTATCGCCTCCGTCCTGCTTCTTTTCCTGCTGACGGTTGTGCTGTCGGCGTTCTATCCGGCGCTTTACCTGAGCCGTTTCTCGCCGCTGGAAATACTCGGCAAACGGTTGAAATTCTCCAAGCGCAGGCTGACGGCGGGCGTCGTCATCTTCCAATCAGGCCTGTCCATTATTCTGCTTTCCGTCGTTTTGTTTTTGTATAAACAAACGGTTTATCTGGAACATCTTCCGTTAGGATACAATCCGAAACAGGTGATGAGCGTCGTGGTCAACAAAACGATTGCCGAAAGTTACCGGGCCGTCGGCGAAGAACTGCTGAAACATCCCGAAGTGAAAAGCGTTTCCGGTTCGCAGCACATTTTCGGCGGCGGATGCAGCGGGCAGGTCATCGCGCCTTGGGAAAATCAGGAGAAACGGATGGAAGTCAACGAATACCGCCTGATGACGGGTATGCCGGAGTTGATGGAACTGGAATTAGTCGAAGGCCGTTTCTGGAGTGAAAGCGACCCCGACAGCGTTTATACGCTTATCGTCAACGAAGCGGCCGCCCGGATGCTGGGCGGTTCTCCCACAGGGAAATCGTTCCTCTACTGGGAACGCGCGGAAGTGATTGGCGTCGTCAACGATTTCTATTACGACAATCCGGTTTTGTCCGTCGCCCCCATTGTGTTGAGCCGGGTGAATTATCCGGCTATTATCAATATCCGTTTTGACGATAAGGCCGGAATGATTCGGGCGCAGGAAATAGCGGAAAACGTTTTCCGGCAATTCGACCCCGATTTTGTCCTCAATCCGTTGTGGAACGAACAGATTTACAGCGGCAAATTCAAAGAGATAAAGACGCTCACGCAGATTGTGCTGATTGCGTCTCTGACGTCGCTCTTCATCGCCATGCTCGGTTTGCTGGCCATTCACCTGTTTTCGGCGATGCGGAGGAGAAAGGAAATCGGCGTCCGCCGTATTCACGGGGCGGAAGCGCCGTCGATATTCCTGCTGCTGTCGTTGAATGTATTGAAATGGATTGGTTGGGCGGCGATTGTTGCCGTTCCGGGCGCGGTGTATGTCATTTCCGAAATACAGAAACAGTATGCCAACCATTTGCCGCTGGAGTGGACGCTGTTTGTCCTTCCGATAATCATGCAATGCCTCGTGGCGCTGATTACCACGGCGGGCGTGAACCTGAGCGTGCTGTCGCAAAATCCGGTGAAAGCATTGAAAATAGAAAACTAAATATATTTTAGCGGGATGGTTTTGTACATTATTCAGGCAAAAGGCAAAAGGCGAAGCGCAAAGCGTAGCGTGTAAAAGGTTTGCATTGCGATTGGCCAAAGGGAAAAAGCATGTCGTAAATAGATTTTATCAGCCCTCTTTGACATATTGGTTTACACGAAAAAATTCCTTATTTTTGCAGAGTTGAATTTTTATCAATAAAAAGTATGGAAGCATTACAGCAAAAACGCGAACTCGACAGGGAAATGCAGGACAAAATACTGTTCATGGCATTTATCATCACGAAGTTTGCCCGTGCGTACAAGATGAGCAAGCCCAATGCCTATCTGTATTTGAAAAAATACGGCGGCTTGGATTTCCTGAACGAATGTTGGTGGGCGTTGCATATCGACAATCCCTACTGGGCGGTAAGGTCAATGTATGAAATATGCTATCAAAACGGAGGTTTAAAATGAAAGTATATCATGGAAGTTATCTGGAAATAGCGGAAATTGATCTTGCACATTGCGAGGTTAGGCGGGATTTCGGAAGAGGTTTCTATGTTACAAAACTGCGTGAACAAGCAGAAATTTGGGCTGTACGGAAAGGAAAGGAAAAAAAGGCGGAAGGCTACATTACAGAATACGATTTTGATGAGTATTTCTTTGAAAATGAAAGGATAAAAGTCCTTCGTTTTGAGGATTACAACGAAGAATGGCTTGATTTTGTAGTACTTAATCGTAAAAATGCTAATAAACAACAGCAGGCGCACGATTACGATATTGTTGAAGGTCCTGTGGCAGACGATAAGATTACCACCCGGATTGACGAATATATAGACGGCTTTATATCCAAAGAGCAGTTTCTTAGCGACCTCGTGTATAATCCATCGCATCAAATGTGCTTTTGTACGGTGCAATCGTTGCAGGCCTTGTCGCTCTCAAAAGGAAGAATTGACAGCGCCATTTATCATATCGACAGCGATGTACTGCAAGCCCTGATGATAGATTACGGAATATCGGAAACAGAGGCAACGGATATTTACTACACATCCGAAACATTCGCTAAACTTGCCGACGAAACGACTGCGTTTTACAAAAAGTCGTGGACGGAAATCTACGAAATGCTTAAAAAGGAAATTTATTAGCCAATTGTTTGCTATGCAGAAACAATTCTAAACATGAAAAGTATGGAAGCAACTGTTGAAAGCCGGAAAAGCCGGATGCAACGTATCAATTATTACGTTTCGACTCTAAAACAAAGCCAACCGGATGCATTGGAAAGCGGATTGCGACTGATGTATTTACGGGCTATGGCGCAAAAACTCGACAGTTCGGTTATTGCAAATGACGATATGACAATGGACGAAATTGTGAATGAAGTAAATGCGGCGCGAAAAGAACGTTGTGGAAAATAAAACCGTATTTGACGTCAATATTTGGCTGAGTTATTTTATATCTGGAAAAATCGAACAAATAGTGGATATGATAGAAAAAAACGATGGTTTTGTATATTACTCAGGCAAAATTTTCAGCCGGATATTTGCACAATTTGATTTATTGAATTACATTTGCAGCGGTTTTTGTAAAATAACAACAAAATTACAAGAGCGAAGTTTCGCTTTTCCCGCTTTTTACCGTTTTTATTTACACAATATTATTCACTATTAAATTTAAAACGTATGACTATCTTAAAAACAATTGCTCACTTGAATGAGCTGATGGAAGAAACGACGAACGATTATTACCTGTTGCCCGACATCAAAGACGACAAACCGGACGAAATCGGCGTTTTTTTCACCTACGAAGACGAAGTGACGGTTGTCCGCGTTTCGGCCACACCAAGGTATTCACCGAGAATGTCCGTACCTACGAGTATCCGAATACCATTACGGTCGTCTGATTTTAGTCTGCAATCCGGAATCGCCCGATTCCACGATGTGGAATAGTATTATTCCACATCATGGAATCGGTAACTTCCACGATGTGGAATCGGTAACTTCCGGCAGGTGGAACTGTAAAACACATAAAAATGGATTTATTCAATTTATAAATAACAAACTGAATAAATAATGAAAACAAAGATTTTAATTTTAAGTATGCTCTTGCTGGCAGGAACGGCAACGGCTTTTGCACAGAGCGGAACGTGCGGGGAAAACCTGACGTGGACGCTGGAGAATGGGACGCTGACGATTAGCGGCACGGGGGCGATGGATGATTATTATTACGCTCCTTGGTATTCGCATCGTTCTTCTATTACGACAGTTGTAATTGAGGATGGGGTGACAAGTATTGGAAATTCTGCTTTTTACGGTTGTAGCAGTCTTACTTCTATTACTATTCCCAACAGTGTGACAAGTATTGGGGTTTATGCTTTTTACTTTTGTAGCGGTCTTACTCCTGTCACGATTCCCAACAGTGTGACGAGTATTGGATATTTTGCTTTTTCCTATTGTAGCCGTCTTACTTCTGTTACGATTCCCAACAGTGTTACAAGTATCGGAGAAGGTGCTTTTTCCTATTGTAGTGGTCTTACTTCTGTTACGATTCCCAACAGTGTTACAAGTATTGGAAATTATGCTTTTTACGGTTGTAGCGGTCTTACTTCTATTACGATTCCCAACAGTGTTACAAGTATTGGAAATTATGCTTTTTCCGGTTGTAGTGGTCTTACTTCTGTTATGATTTCCAACAGTGTTACAAGTATTGGAAATTCTGCTTTTTACGGTTGTAGTGGTCTTACTTCTGTTATGATTCCCAACAGTGTTACAAGTATTGGAAATTCTGCTTTTTTCTATTGTAACGGTCTTACCGAAATTATCGTAGAAAACGGAAATGCCAATTATTCTTCCGAAGCCGGCGTCCTATTCAACAAGAATAAAATGACATTAGTTTGTTGTCCGGCAGGGAAAATTGGGGATTATACGATTCCCAACAGTGTTACAAGTATTGGAGAAGATGCTTTTTCCTATTGTAGTGGTCTTACTTCTGTTACGATTCCCAACAGTGTTACAAGTATTGGAGAAGATGCTTTTTACTATTGTCGCGGTCTTACTTCTGTTACGATTCCCAACAGTGTGACAAGTATTGGAGAAGATGTTTTTTCCTATTGTAGCGGTCTTACTTCTGTAACAAACTTGAATCCAACCCCACAGAGCATAACAAGCCACGTCTTTTTTCGTGTCGATTTGGAGAAAGCCACGCTCTATGTCCCTGCCGAATCGGTAGAAGCCTACCGCACTGCCGATGTCTGGAAAGACTTCGGAACCATCGCAGAATATGCTCCTTCGGTCATCACCGCGCCGGTCTTCGACGGATTTGCCGTACCCACGCAAGTAATCGTATCGGATATGAATGGGAGAATCGTTTGGAGGCAAACGGTTAAGGGCAATGAAAATATCGCCATCGGGCATTTGCCGAA
>JAISNS010000102.1 GCA_031276105.1 Dysgonamonadaceae bacterium | reverse complement strand
TTTGCTTTACTCGGAAATGTTTTTTTGTTACTCATATCAACAATAAAATTCATCTGTTTGTTACCGGCTGCAAAGTAACAAACAAATATCGACGTAACAAAGGAAAACAACAACTTTTTAGCTTTACATGCAAATATTTATATTTTACAGTATATCAAGATAATAATTAATTCAGTAACGGAATTTTCAAGTGAATTTCAATCATTTTTCATCAAGTACCAAAATTTTGAGTACCCAAGTAACAAGTTGGTAACAAAAACAGGAGATAAAAAAAGCAATACAACCGATAAATGTTGCATTGCTTTTTTGTTTTGTGATATGTTTTAACTAAATGTATTTTGATGTTTTATTGTCTTTTTAGCGGCTCTTTTTTGCTTTTGTTTTTTTAGTGGTTTTGTGTGTTTGCTCTTAAGAATAAGAGCATAAGCCCGTTTATTTCTTTATTAATATGTAATATTTCTATCCGTAATTCTTTTTTCTATTTTTAATCCGTTGCAAAAATAATGAAAAAAACATACGGCCTCTTTTTTTTTCGGTTTTTTGAAAAAAAATTGATTATTTATTTGTTTTATAAAAAAATACATTTACCTTTGTGATATTATTTCAATATTATTAATATATTTAAATAATATCATAATAATATCAAATTGATATTGATTTATAATTATTCATTTTGAATAATTATGAAATGGGAGAATGATAATTGTAATAGATTGAAGTTTCTGATGTTACATAATTAACAAATAATTCCGTGGCAAAAGAAGTAGAGAAAGAAAGTAGAAACAAGAGTTTTGTCTTACGTATTGATAATGATATGATGAGTGCTATTGAAAAATGGGCTTGCGATGAATTTCGAAGCGTCAATGGGCAAATATTGTATTTATTAAATCAGGCATTACAAAAATGTGACCGCATACCCAAAAGAAAACAATAAGAAGTTTAATTGATAAAGTTTGATTATTATGAAAAAGAAAGAAAAGTTTATCATGAAGAGGAGTACGGTACGCAGAAGAGATTGGTATAATATCTTATCCGAAGCGGAAATGACTTCTATTGAAAATGGGGTGATACAAATGAATGAGGGAAAACTTCTTTCCTATTTGGAAATGAAGGAACGTTACGAAAAATGGTTTGAACATTGAAGCTTACTAAATTTTTGAAACGGACTACCAGTTAAAAGTATTTACTCCATCAGTTCTTCCGGTTAAAACGAAAGAACTGTTCTGCAGAAAGGTGTGATAGCGAAAAACTATCGCACTTTTTTGTTTTTCTGCATAACTTTGCTTTTTACCTCTTCCGTTGAGGAAAAAAGGAAAAAATATCTTACAATTTTCTTATTTTTTTCGATTATTCCAGCTTTATTTATTCACTCATTACCAATGAAATAAAACAATGGATAGACAAAATATATTTACTTTTAATTTCTTTGAAAATAAGGTTACTTTATAAATCAATATATTTTGCAACGAATATTGATTGCGGAAGAATATTGATGTTTCGCATAAAAACTTTCAACGCAGATTCAAGTATCAAATGCAACTTTTCTAAAAAACGTATCTTTAGGAGATTCAACGTTAAGTAATTTTCTTGGTCTTCGATTGATTGTATACTGGAAATTTTTTATATCATTATCATTGTATTTTGTAAATGATTCTTTTTTAGGGATATATTGTCTTATGAGACGCACGCCTTCCCGCTGGGCTTTGCCGACGATTTGCTCCGGCGACCACTGTTCTTCGGTCAGTTCTTTTGATCACTTTCTTTCAGATACTTTCCGTAAACTTGCGCTTGAAACGGTAACGTTCCTTTTGTTCGTCGACATATTCCTGAGCCAAACGAGCGGAATAACCCCGCTTGTGACTGTTACGCTTAAGTTCCCTACTGATAACGGATTTGTCTTTTCCAACAAGTTCGGCTATCTCTTTTTGTTTTTTTTCTGCCCGGAGTAATACTTCTATTTCGTATCTTTACTCCCGAGTTAATTGTTTTTTATTTTTCATAACAACTACAAAGTAAAAACTTTTTCTTACTTGAGTTGCATTTACTAATTGAATTTACGAAAGTATTTATTTTTTAACCTTTTTTTTCCCGGAATTGCTGGAAAAAAGTTGACGAGTTAACGAGTAAACACATGACGAAAGGTGCAGGGTGCAAGGTGTACGACAAGAAACCTCATTCTTTCAATGCTTAATTATTCTGCTTTTTTTACAAGGATTTGAGGAGTTAGATACTAAACAAGTTAAACATGGTTAAAAAAATAGTAGATATTTGTTCTGAATTGTTTATTATAATGGCTCTATAACGTTTCGGGTGGGTAATGGATGAAAAATTGCAGTCAACCGTTGCCCGTCAGGGCATAGATATCAATAGAAAAGGTATTATCCACCTCCCATAAACCTCGTAGAGGTTTCATATTTTCTATTGATAGGTAACGCCTGACGGCGTAATTTCCGCTCTCCGGTTCTTTTTCTATTGATATGTATGCCCTGACGGGCAAAGAAAAATTACTTGCGGTGAATACGTATCCGTTTGGATAAAGATACCCACCTGAAACGTTATAGAACCATTATAATTAGGAGTATATTGTAATTTTTATAAATGCTATAACAGATTCTGAAAGACATAAGAAGAAGAATCCGGAGACATGGGTGCCTTCCGTTTATTTTGCAATGGGCTTGCCTTTTGTTGTCCTTAATATGGTTTCGGTGTTGATGTTTAGCGGATTGAAGATTTCCGATGCGCAAATCGCTTTTTGGACGTCTTTGATCATGCTTCCGTGGACGCTCAAACCGTTGTGGAGTCCTTTTGTCGGCCTGTTTAAGACGAAGAAATTTTTTGTTGTGTTGACGCAGATTCTTTCAGGGATTGTCTTTTTTTTCGTTGCTTTATCGTTGTATTTACCGCATTTTTTCGCCCTTGCCGTCGCCTTGCTGTTTGTCATTGCGTTCAGCGGAGCGACACACGATATAGTGGCCGATGGAGTGTATATGTCAGTCTTATCCCAATCCGATCAGGCAAAATATATCGGCTGGCAGGGCGCCTTTTATAACCTGGCTAAAATTGCAGCAACCGGAGGACTGGTCTATCTTGCCGGCTCCCTCATTGAGCAATGGGGAACGGTGAATGCTTGGGCGTGTGTGATGGTTTTCTGCTCTGCTATCCTGTTGTTGCTGGGTTTGTATCATATCCAGACAGTGCCTTCCGAAACAGAAACGGATAAAAAAACAAGCTCTTTTCGCGAAGTTATGGCCGAGTTATGGGAGGTGATACGGACTTTTTTTGCAAAAAAATACATTGTTTGGTATATCTGCTTTATTCTGCTTTATCGTTTTGCCGAAGGGTTTGTCATCAAAATAGTGCCTCTGTTTCTTAAAGCGCCCATAGCAAACAACGGATTGGGATTGAACGAACAGCAAATCGGTCTGTATTACGGTACGTTCGGCGCCATGGCTTTTGTTTTGGGTTCGCTGCTTTCGGGATATTATATTTCTTTCCGCGGATTGAAAAAAACGCTGTTTATTCTTTGTTGCGCATTTAATATCCCGTTTTCGGTATATTTGCTGCTGGCTGTTTTTCAACCGTCCGAAGCCTGGCTGATAGCCGGCGGAATCGTATTCGAATATTTCGGTTACGGTTTTGGTTATGTGGGGCTAACGTTGTTCATGATGCAACAGATTGCCCCGGGCAAACATCCGATGGCGCATTACGCATTCGCGACCGGCATCATGAATCTGGGCGTAATGCTTCCCGGCATGTTCAGCGGGTTTGTAAGCGATTGGCTGGGTTATAAATATTTTTTTATTTTTGTAATGATCGCTACAATTCCGTCGTTTGTAATTACCGGGAGAGTAAACAAGTTAACGAGTAAACAAGTAAATGAGTAAACGAGTAAACAAGTTAACGAGTAAACAAGTAAACAAGACCACGCTTTGCGCCTCTCGTTTACTCGTTTACTTGTTTACTCTTAATAATTTATAAATAAACTATGGAAACAAATCATTTTATGCCTTGGGAAGATCGTCCCGAAGGCTCGAAGGAAATAATCTGGCGTTATTCCAACAATCCGGTGATTCCAAGGAATTTATTACCGGCTTCTAATAGCATATTCAACAGTGCGGTCGTCCGTTATAAGGGAGCTTATGCCGGCGTATTTCGTTGCGACGATACCAATCGCCGGATGCGGCTGCATGTGGGTTTCAGCGCCAACGGAATTGATTGGGAAATCCGTCCGAAACCATTGCAATTTGTGTGTGAAGATAAGGAAATCGGCCGGTGGGTATATGGTTACGATCCGCGGGTCTGTTTGATTGAAGACCGGTATTATGTTACCTGGTGCAACGGTTATCACGGCCCAACCATCGGCATGGCGTGGACAACGGATTTTGAAACTTTCCACCAACTGGAAAATGCTTATTTGCCTTTTAATCGCAACGGCGTACTGTTTCCCCGTAAAATCAACGGGCGTTATGCCATGTTGAGTCGCCCCAGTGATAACGGCCATACGCCTTTCGGCGATATTTTTTACAGCGAATCGCCTGATATGGAGTTCTGGGGACGTCACCGGCACGTTATGTCGCCGGCTGCTTTTGAAGACAGCGCCTGGCAATGTACGAAAATCGGCGCCGGCCCCATTCCAATCGAAACCGCCGAGGGATGGCTGTTGATCTATCATGGCGTACTTCATTCGTGCAACGGCTTTGTTTACAGTTTCGGTTCTGCGCTTTTAGATTTGGAACAGCCATGGAAAGTAAAATTCCGTTCCGGACCTTACTTGCTGTCCCCTCAAACGCATTACGAATGTGTGGGCGACGTTCCGAACGTATGCTTTCCCTGCGCTTCGTTGCACGATGAACAAACCGGACGAATCGCGATTTATTATGGCTGCGCCGATACCGTCACCGGATTGGCTTTCGGGTATATACCTGAAATCATCCGCTTTACGAAGGAAACGTCGATATAACAGAAACCGGAAGCAAGCAGGCTAAATCTTTTTAAGGCTTTGCCACCTCCATAACAGCCTTACAATGTCGGTAGCGGGTATTGTCCAAATTTATAGATGTATTTAGCATTATTACAGCGATTTTAGGCAAAATTTTGTTGAAAAGAAAAAATCTTTTACCTTTGCACCCGAAATAAATTTATATATATAATGAATAGAAATTTACATGTGATACTCGTAGACCTTCTACTCGTCTTGCACAGAGAGGAGAAAGGTTGAGGCATGTCGATGATATTCAAAAATTAACCTTTCTCTGATTAACGGAGAAAGGTTTTTTTTATAAACAGACAACAATGAAAATACAACTTCGCAGTCACAGCAGCACGCAAGGACGGAAAATGGCCGGCGCGCGCGCCCTTTGGAAAGCCAACGGAATGAAAGAAGAACAAATCGGCCAACCGGTTATTGCCGTCGTCAATTCGTTTACGCAGTTTGTACCGGGACACGTTCACCTGCACGAAATCGGACAATTCGTCAAAAAAGAAATAGAAAAACTCGGTTGCTTTGCCGCCGAGTTCAACACCATCGCCATCGACGACGGCATCGCCAT
>JAISNS010000037.1 GCA_031276105.1 Dysgonamonadaceae bacterium | reverse complement strand
AAATAAGCCACTAATATAATATAAACAAGCAACGCTACTATTTCCGACAACGGATTGACTAACCAGCTTTCGTTAATCAGGTTAATATCGCCGAAACGCAATGCGGCGCTCACAACGCCCATCAAGGCGCCGCCGGCAATAAACCCGGAGGCCAGCAAGGTACCTTTATCCTGACGCGCTTTATTCAAGGCTTCATCTTTCGAACGGGAACCGACATACCAGCTGATCGCTCCCCCGATTATCAAGGGCGTATTCAATTCCAGCGGAATAAACATTCCCAACGCAAAAGCCAACGCCGGTATTTTTAAAACGGTAAGCAATATAGCCAGCAACGCCCCAATACCGTACAGCAACCACGGAGCGCCGGAACCCGACATCAACGGATCGATAACCGCCGCCATCGCATTGGCCTGCGGAGCTGCTAAAGCATTGCCGGTAAAACCGTAAGTCTTATTTAAAATCATGATTACTCCCCCCACGGTAGCCGCCGAAACCAAGGTACCCAAAAACTTCCATTCTTCCTGCTTCACCGGAGTCGTACCCAGCCAATATCCGATTTTGAGGTCGGTAATGAATCCGCCCGCCATCGAAAGCGCAGTACATACCACGCCGCCCATAATCAATGCGGCCAACATCCCCGAAGTACCTTTCAATCCGATAGCTACCAATACGACAGACGCTAAAATCAACGTCATCAACGTCATTCCCGAAACCGGATTTGTCCCCACAATCGCAATTGCATTGGCCGCCACCGTCGTAAACAAAAAGGCAATAACCGTTACCAAAAACCATCCGACCAAAGCATATAAAATATTGTGTATAACTCCGAAATAGAAAAATCCCAAGATAAGAACCAGGGTTGCGATACTGCCGGCAGCCACGATTTTCATGGATAAATCCTTTTGTGTGCGGGGAACCGTTGTTTCCGCAGCATTTCCCTTGCCTTTGAACTCTTTCGAAGCTAACCCAACGGCGCCTTTAATAATTCCCCACGACTTGATGATCCCGATAATTCCGGCCATCGCAATACCGCCGATACCAATCGCCCGCGCGTATTCCTTAAAAATTTGTTCCGGCGACATTTCGCCTACGGTCAACAAAATAGCCGGATTCCATTGATTCAGCAACCGGTCGCCGAAAAGCCCCGACATCAAAGGAATAATGATAAACCAAACCAGCAGCGAACCGGCGCAGATAATCGTTGCATACTTCAAGCCCACGATATAACCCAGCCCCAGCACGGCGGCGCCGGAATTGATCTTGAAAACCAGTTTGAATTTTTCGGCAACTGTTTCGCCTATCGCAATCGCTCGCGTCGAAATAACTTCGTTCCACCAGCCGAACGTGGCCACAATAAAATCGTAAACGCCCCCAATCAATCCGGCTACAATCAACGGCAATGCCTGATTGCCGCCCTTTTCCCCGGATACCAGCACCTGTGTCGTTGCGGTCGCCTCCGGAAACGGATATTTCCCGTGCATATCCGAAACAAAATATTTCCGGAAAGGAATCAGGAAAAGAATTCCCAACATTCCTCCCAAAGCCGAACTGATAAATACTTGCCCGAAGTTGACTATCAATTCCTTGGAATCCGGATATTTCGCCTGTAAAATATAAATAGCCGGCAACGTAAAAATAGCTCCCGCGACAATCACGCCCGAACTTGCGCCGATGGACTGAATAATCACGTTTTCACCCAACGCATTTTTGCGTTTCGCCGCCGCCGACAGTCCCACGGCAAGAATCGCTATGGGAATCGCCGCTTCAAAAACCTGTCCTACTTTCAATCCCAAATAAGCGGCTGCCGCAGAGAACAAGACAGCCATCAATATACCCCAACTCACCGACCACGGCGTTACTTCCCGGTAAGTCTTTGAGGGAGATAAAACCGGTTCATAAATTTCTCCTTCCTTCAATTCCCGGTTCGCATTTTCGGGCAATCCCGGTAACTTTTCATTTTCGTTATTCATACTGTTATTATTGATTATTTATTTCACATTTCGGATAGATCAATCTTCCATTAATTTTCTGTATCTCATTCGCTTGGGTTCAACATTACCCAACCGTTGCTTTTTGTTTTCCTCGTATTCGGAATAAGAACCCTCGAAGAAAAAGACCTCCGAATCGCCTTCAAAGGCCAGGATATGCGTGCAAATCCGGTCTAAAAACCAGCGGTCGTGCGAAATAACCACCGCGCAACCCGCAAAGTTTTCCAAACCTTCTTCCAACGCCCGTAACGTGTTGACGTCAATATCGTTGGTCGGCTCGTCGAGCAACAAAACATTGGCTTCCGATTTCAACGTCAACGCCAGATGCAACCGGTTTCGTTCGCCGCCGGAAAGGACGCCGCATTTCTTTTCCTGATCGGCGCCCGTAAAATTGAAACGCCCCAAATAAGCGCGCGCATTGACTTCTTTCCCGCCAACGCGAATAAATTCGGTTCCGCCGGATACGACTTGAAAAACCGTCTTTTCCGGGTCAATATCCGCATGACTTTGATCGACATAACCGATCCGAACCGTTTCGCCGACCTCAAAAGCGCCTTTATCCGGTTTGTCCAAACCCATAATTAACCGGAAAAGAGTGGTTTTACCGGCGCCATTCGGGCCGATGATTCCGACAATTCCGTTGGGAGGAAGCATGAAATTCAAATCGCCGTACAATAATTTATCGCCGAAAGCCTTGGCCACATGGAGCGATTCGATCACCTTATTTCCCAGCCGGGGGCCGTTGGGAATAAAAATTTCCAACTTCTCTTCCCGTTCCTTTGTATCCTGATTCAGCAACTGTTCGTAAGAATTTAGACGCGCTTTTCCCTTCGCATGACGCGCTTTCGGAGCCATTCGCGACCATTCCAATTCGCGTTCCAGCGTCTTGCGGCGTTTGCTTGCCTGCTTTTCTTCCTGTGTCATGCGCGTTGTTTTCTGTTCCAGCCAGGAAGTATAATTGCCTTTCCACGGGATACCCTCGCCCCGGTCTAACTCCAAAATCCAGCCGGCCACATGGTCTAAGAAATAGCGGTCGTGGGTGATACAGATCACCGTTCCGGCATACTGTTGCAGATGCTGCTCCAGCCAGTCGATCGATTCCGCGTCCAAATGATTGGTCGGTTCGTCCAGCAAGAGGATGTCCGGCTGTTGCAAGAGCAGGCGGCACAAAGCCACCCGGCGGCGTTCTCCACCCGAAAGCGTTCCCGTCAACTGCTCTTCCGGCGGACAGCGCAAAGCATCCATTGCCCGTTCCAGTTTGCTGTCGATGTTCCAAGCGTCCGTTGCGTCGATTTTATCCTGCAATTCGGCTTGACGGGCAAAAAGTTTGTCCATCTTCTCCGCATCTTCGTAATATTCCGGAAGGCCGAACTTCTCATTAATCGCCTCATATTCTTTCAAAACATCCATAATCTCCTGCACGCCTTCCTGCACGATTTCTTTCACCGTTTTGGAATCGTCCAATTGCGGATCCTGTTCCAGATACCCCACCGAATAGCCCGGAGAAAAGACCACTTCGCCCTGATATTCCTTTTCTATTCCGGCAATGATTTTCAAGAGCGTCGATTTACCGGAACCGTTCAAGCCGATAATTCCGATTTTTGCGCCATAATAAAAAGAAAGATAAATATCTTTCAGCACCTGTTTGTGGGGAGGGAAAGTTTTACTCAGTCCCACCATTGAGAAAATAATTTTCTTATCGTCTGCCATAAGTTTTTAATTGATTTATAAATTTTGCTTGCAAAGATAGAAAATAAATTTTACCTTTGCCGTCGCTTTTTAAAAGTAACCGGAGATTCATTAGCTCAGCAGGTAGAGCACATCCCTTTTAAGGATGGGGTCCTGGGTTCGAGCCCCAGATGGATCACACTGTTCCGTGTTTCAAGATGCCTCGCTTCGCGCAACTCATAATTCATATATGGTAGCAAAATGCGACCGCCTGCCCATTTAATAATGGGCAGGCGGTAAATAGACAAATAGACAAATTTTTACTCTACGGCTACGCAACGCACGG
>JAISNS010000302.1 GCA_031276105.1 Dysgonamonadaceae bacterium | reverse complement strand
TATAAGCCACGCCACCGGTATTGAAGTCCACTTCAATTTTATAGACGCCGGTTATAGCGATTTCGCTTATTCCGGTTTCATTTTCCTTCAATACAACTCCGTCGGCATAGAAGCGTCGCGCGTCGCCGGTTTTTCCGTCAACAAAGTAAAACGTTTTTCCGGCGGTCAGCTGGGTGTATATTTCAAATTCTCCCGGATTGACCATCTTAAACAGGGGAGCATCGGCAAGTGTAGCGCCCCCTTCGGAGGCTTCTCCGGCGATATAGAGATCGACAGGAATTTCGTCGAACCCTTGGAGGCGTTTTATTTCCAGCGTGCGGGCGACTTCTGCTTTCACTTCGTTCACTCCTTTGGAAGAAAAGACCGTCCATTTGAGTTTGCCGGTTTCGGCCGGCCCGATACCTATCATGCCGGCAATCTTGTTCAGTTGCTTGTGGGTGATTGTCAGGTAGTTTCTTCCGCCGTTGTTTTCGGAAGCCATCCGATACACCGGGTTGGAAAAGTCGCCGTTTTCGCGGTCGAAAGCGACTTCATACAATACCATCCCGCCGTCTTCGGCTTTTGCCGCTTCCCATTCGAAATAGAGGGCGGCCGAAGCGGAAGATTCCAGTTCGACGGATTTTCCGTCTGTCGGTTCATACAACTGTTTCACCGGCGTAACGTTCAGATTAATCTCTTTATCGTCGTTACAGCTATTGAAGCCGGCAGCCGACGATAATAAAAATGATGCAAATGCGGTTATTTTAATAATTGTTTTCATACGATAATAATTTATTTGTGTAAATAATTTGTTTTAATATTGGGGATTTTGTCCGAGATTCGGGTTTTTATCCTTATCGCCTTGCGGCACCGGCCATAGATAGTCGCGTTCGGGATTAAACGAGCGCTGTTCCAGCGAAATATAATTCGTATTGTTGTCGGCGAACTTGGCTCCGCGCGCCGGTCGATTCAATACGGTTTCGGCCGTATGCCAGCGGCGGATGTCGTGGATGCGCGTGCTTTCGAACGCCAATTCGCTGCGCCGTTCCCGGCGGACAATCTCTTTCAGACCGGTTGTTCCCGGAAAATCCAACGCTCCTGCTTCCCTGAAACCGGCGCGATAACGAATCGCACGGATGGTGCTGTTCCAAACGGTAGCGTCCAACTGTTCCAATTCGGCTTTCGCTTCGGCATACATCAACAATACATCGGCATAACGGATTAAAATCAGGTTCAGTCCCGATTCAAAATTGGCTATGGCCGTTGGGTCGTAGTATTTTCTGATATAATAACCGGTACGCGAGGCCGTTTCTCCGCTACCTGTCCAAACGTCTTTCAACTCCGTTTCGTCGGTCGTAGAGCCGGGCTTGGTATAAATCGTGCGGGTAACTCCGCCCAGCGTTGTAAAAGAAGACAGGTGACGAACGATGGTTGCATCCATGCGCGGGTCGCGGTTGACGTATGGATTCTCTTCGTCGTATCCGGATCCGCTTTCCTTAATGCTTTTCCCGTTCAACATAATGAAATCTTCTACCAAGTCCTGCGCCGGCGACATGCCGCAAACCCGTTGTCCTGCCGAAGGCGGGGCATAATCATAAAACTCGCTCCACATTCTGAGCGACGGGATATGGGTAATATCCAGTATCACCTCGCAGTTGTACTCGTTGGCCACCGCGAAGAGTCCTTCAAAATCGTCGAACAAGTCGTATTCGCCGTAAGTCGTCTTCCCGATGAGGCGCTCGCAGGTAGTAACCACATTGCCCCAATCGTTGTCGTAGAGATAGGTGCGTGCTTTCAGTGCAATTGCCGTCCCTGCGGTAATCCGTCCTCGATCTTCTTCCGCGTACTGCTTGTTCGTCGGAAGGATGGAAGCGATTTCTTCCAGTTCGTTGCGAACAAATTGGAGCACCTCTGCCCGTGGCGTGCGCGCAATGGTTTTCGATTCCGATACGGTGATGTCCTTTGTAAAAAGCGGCACATCGCCATACCAGGTAGTCAGGCGGAAAAACAGCCATGCACGGATAAAGCGGGCTTCCGCTTTCATCCGGTTCTTCAGCGTTTCGTCCATGTCGGGTACCCGGTCGATATTTTCGAGCAGGGTATGGCAGGTTTTAATTCCGGCATAGCAATCGCGCCATTCGTTGGCAAAGCGGCCGGTAGCGGCATTTGCCTGCCCCGAAGCAATCGTTTTTTCATCGGAAATCCTGATTTGATGCACATTATCGGACAAGGCTTCCGTACTGAAAAAATAGGCAGCCGAGTACATTTGGCTGTACGCCATGTTCAAAACCGAATGAGCTTTATCGGCCGAAGCCCAGTAATTGCCTTCCGTAAACTTGCCGGTCGGAAATTGATCCAAATCGTTGCAAGCCGTAAACGACAAAGACAGGAAAAGCGCTGTGGCCATACCCAATATAATGCTGTGTGATATCCATTTATTTTTCATAATCATATCTATTAAAATTCCAAATTAAGTCCAATTCCGTAATATTTCAATGTGGGATAATTACGTGCGCTGTTTGAATCAACTCCGCCGACGCCTCCCATATTGTTTCCAAATTCCGTCGATTCCGGATCGATAAACGAGTTTTTGGTGAGCGTCCACAAGTTTTGTGCATTCAGGCTTACCCGCAATTTTTGTACGCCGAAGCGAGTCGTAAGACTCTTCGGCAAGGTGTAACCGATTTGTATGTTTTTCAACCGGAGGTAAGCGGCGTCAAGCAGGAATAGTTCCGAATCATGTCCGTAATTGTTCGCATTTCCGGGCGCCGTCAGGCGGGGCCACCGGGCGTCCGTATTGGTCGGCGACCAGAAATCCAACTGATGCTCGTAGATGACTTTCGAATAATTGGCATGAAACGGCTCTATCAATTCGCCGCGCACCACCATATTGCGTTTGCCGACCCCTTGGAAGAATACATCCAGATCGAATCCGTTCCAGTTCACATTGTAGTTGAATCCGAACGTGTAACGCGGGAAGGCATTCCCCAATATCTGGCGGTCTTTATCGTCGATCACATCGTCGGGATAGTAGTTGACATACTTTACATCGCCCGGCGCTACAATGGCGCCAACCGGTACTACGCCGTTGGCTATCTCTTCGTAATTGTTGAAATAACCGTCTGTTTTGTAGCCGAAGTAAGAATGTAAGGCTACGCCTTCGCGGATTAACGAAGCCATTTGTTCCCGGTCGCTGATTCTTTCGTCGCCGAATTTCGTCACCTTGTTTTGGGAGTCGGCAATATTGAAATTGAACACGTGTTGTAACGCTCCGGTTTTGAGGTGGTAATTCAACGTTAATTCCCATCCCCGGTTTTGCATTTCCCCGGCATTTTCATTGGCCACTTCTCCCCCGAAAATCATCGGCACTTCGGTTTTCAACAAAATTCCGGTAGTCTTTTTATTAAAATAATCGAACGACACCGTTAATTGATCTTTCAGGAAAGTAGCGTCGAATCCGATATTGAAATTAGCCGACTTTTCCCACTGCAATTCCGAATTACCGAAGGCAAATCCCGTACCCGAAACGGGCGTATTGTTGAAGCCGTAGTTATTGGTATATACCGTGTACGTGGTAACGTAACTGTAATCATCTACGTTTTGATTCCCTAATACGCCGTAAGAGCCGCGTATTTTGAAATCGCCCACCTCATCGCGGTAAAAATCCATAAACGCTTCCTGCGATAACCGCCATCCGGCAGAGAACGAAGGGAAAAAACCCCAACGGTGACTTTCGGCAAATTTGGAAGAGCCGTCGTAACGGAAACTGGCTTCGCCGTAGTAGGTATCGGCATACGAATAGGCTGCCCGTCCGAACAGGGAATAAATACTTCTCCGCGTGCTGCTTTGAGGCGTATTATAACTGCCCGGATCAAATTCCGTTTTTCCGTCCGCCGCCGGAATACCCAACTCCGGATCGGTAAATTTTTGTTTAATTTCGTTCGCTTCCCGCGTAAAGGATTCGTTCGAAACACCCAACAGTCCGGAAACTTGATGCACCTCGTTAAATGTACGATCGTAATCCAGCATAAACTGGGTATTCAGGGTGTACTTTTTCTCATTGTAATCTTCCGTATTGCGGTCCACTCCGGTTCTGGAACTAACTTCCGTCGCGTCTTCGCTGCTGTAGTAAGGCACTTCCATTCCTCGGATGAGGCGGTGGTGAGCGGTCAGATCAATGCCCAACATTCCTTTTGCTTTCAATCCGGGAATGATTGTCAGTTCGCCGCCGACATTGCCGATAATATTGTCCTCATCCTTTTTCTGGAATCCGCCTTTTTCCAAAATGCCTAAGGAATTGCCTTCCATTCCTTCGACGGTTAAATAACGTCCATTCGCTGCCTTCATCCGATTATAATAATAAGGAGCGACACGGGTGGCGTCGATGATGGCGTTTCCTGCATTCGGCGCATTCTGAACAATCCGGTTGTAGGCGATTTGAGTGGTCAGTTTGAATTTCCCGTACTCGGACGACAAATTGGTACGGAAATTATACCGTTTCACACCGTAGTCGTCGCCGGCAAAGTTGCTTCCCTGATCGAAAAAGCCGCCGGAAACCAGATAGGTGGACTGTTCATTTCCTCCGGAAATGCTTACATTGTACGACTGTTGCAAAGCCCGTTGCATGATTTGATCCATGAACCACTCTTCTTCGTCGCGGTGTTCGTATAAATCGCGGATTTGTCCGGGCGTATAGGACGGCATATTTCCCGAATTTATTTCCGCTTGATTCCTGAGCAGGGCATTTTCATACCCTTTTACCGGACGAAACAAGACTTTGGGGTTTTCATACCCGACCATGGAGTTGAAACGAATCACAGGCCGGAGGCCTTTCGTTCCCTGCTTGGTCGTTACCAGAATAACACCGTTGGAAGAGCGCGACCCGTAAATAGCGGCGCTACCGGCGTCTTTCAATACCGAAATACCGGCAATATCGTCCGGGTTGATTCGGTTCAAGCTTTCCATTTCCGTAATAATTCCGTCAATAATGACCAGCGGATCGTTGTTGTTCATGGTATTGATACCCCTGATGTTGATATTCATGCTGTTGTCGTTGGGGTTCATACTCCGCTGCTGGATAATCAGGTTCGCGGCAGCGCCCTGCAAGGCCTGCATGGTATTGCCGACCGGACGGTCTTCCAACCGGTTCGATCCGATTTGATCAACTGCGCCGACAATGCTTTTCCGCTGGCGGGTACCGTACCCGATGACTACCACTTCGTTTATTTTTTTGACGTCTTCCTGTAAAATAATTGTCAGCGGTTTTTCATCGGCAACAACAAGTTCCTGCGAAACGTATCCGAGATAGCGGACAACGATCGCGGATCCTTGCGGAACACTTAACTTAAAGTTTCCTTCCAGATCGGTGAATACTCCCTCGGAAGTTCCTTTCCGGAAAACACTACCTCCTATAACCGGTTCTCCGGACGTATCCGTGACTTTTCCGGTTATTTGAATTGTTTGACTGTTTTGAGCGAGTAAAAATTCCGGCATTAACAAACATATTAACAGGGAAAAAATAAAGCATTTACTCACTTTCCATTTTTGATTTTTTCTAATTAAATTCATACAATAATTAATTTGTGGTGACACATAACATAATAGTGAACTCTAAAATAGGCCTGTAACAGGCAATAGGGAAAAGTTGTGCGTCTGTTTGCAATCCGGTCACCCATGAGGGAATGACGGATTTGGAGGCAACAACTTCGGGAGCGGTAAAAGAGATTTTAAGAGGAATTTAGTTTTTTCATGGTATCATTATTTTAATTGTTTATAAATAAAAATCCCTATCCATTCTTTACGAATGGATAAGGATAATCTTTGTTTGTAACTGTTCGTATCGGACTATAAAATAGTTGTATAGATAAAATATTTTTATTAACTTTCGCGCGTGATTGTGTGTGTGTGCATAATTCCGTTAACTTCCAAATATTGAAAGTTAACAATACATAATAAATTGTTATTTAACGGAACTGCCATATTTGTTACTGATTTTCAAAAACCGCTGCAAATGTAATGGATTTAATCGGATTATGCAAATATTTGGCGGAATCTTTTTTAGGACAAAGCTAATAGCCTTATCCGGCGCCTCAAAAAAAGATTTAGCAAAACTTTCAGGATTGTAATATGAAAAGTTGCATCCTGTTTTTTATTATTTTTGCCACGAAATTCAAACAAATAATTTATCATTCACATTGTTTTCTATTAAAAACATTTCCAACCGAAAAAAGGCGATTCTTCTTACGCTTGTCCTTTTGCTGATTGCCTGGATCTTCTGCTTGCCCGGACAACTCTTCGACGCGCCTTATTCGACGGTAGTAACCGATCGGAACGGCGAATTGCTGGGCGCACGCATCGCCACCGACGAACAGTGGCGGTTTCCGCCTTGCGATTCCGTTCCCGAAAAATTCGCCGCTTGTATCGTCGCATTCGAAGACCGGTATTTTTATTCCCATCCGGGAATTAATCCCCCAGCTATTGTTCGCGCATTGATTCAAAACTTAAAAGAACAACGGATTGTGAGCGGCGGCAGTACGATTACGATGCAATTGATTCGTTTGTCGAGGAAAAAAGACCGGACAATAGGGGAAAA
>JAISNS010000342.1 GCA_031276105.1 Dysgonamonadaceae bacterium | reverse complement strand
TCTTTGAAATAGTGAGTTACACAGGAAAAATCAGATATTCCATACGGAAATGGCAGTCGCATTTGGCGCAAGCGGTTGAATATCGCTTGTCAGACAAATTTCGCAGCCTTCGCCGGTTTCTTCCAGTTTGCTGAAAATGTTGAAGGCGGAAATATCCTGTCGCGAAGGCGTTGCGTGCTTTTTTATTTCGATGGGATAATATTTCCCGTCCTTGTAAATCAGCAGATCGATTTCCTTGCCTCTTTCATCTCTGAAAAAATAAATTTGCGGCGTTTCACCGTTGTGACAATAAGATTTCAGAATTTCGGCAATCACAAATGTCTCGAAAAACGAGCCTGCCGAAACGCCGGTTTTCAATGCTTCCGGCGTTGTCCAACCGGCAAGGTGGGCGGCAAGTCCGGTATCAAGAAAATAGAGTTTGGGCGTTTTAGTCAGTCGTTTGGTAATATTTTTGAAATAGGGTTGCAGAAGATAGACAATTCCCGAAGCTTTCAGCACCGACAGCCAATTTTTTGCCGTCGTGTGCGAAATACCGACACTGCGAGCAATATCATCCATATTCAGTTCTTGCGCTGTTCGGGCGGCAACCACTTTCAGGAACGTAATAAAAGCCACTTCGTTGCCGATGTTAATCAGTTGGCGCACATCTCTTTCGATATAAGTTCTGATATACGAATCGTAAAAATTACGGCGGTCTTTTTCGTCGAGATGGATGACAGCGGGAAACGATCCTTGCCAAATTACGTTGAATGTTTCTGCAATGTTCCGATTTTTCAGCGTATTTTTCGGAGCGTTTGAAGGCAAAAACGGCGTTTGTTCGCCGGCTTTTCCTTCCGCTTCATAAATTGAGAAACCGTACATATCCATTATTGCCACCCTGCCGGCGAGCGATTCCGTAACACCCTGCATCATATTGTATTGTTGCGATCCGGTAAGCCACACAAGACCATGCTCATCGCTGTTGTCTGCCAGCATTTTGATATACGGAAACAATTCGGGAGCATACTGAATTTCGTCAATAATTACGGGTGGAGAATAAGTATCAAGAAAACCTTTCGGATCGGTTTTGGCAAGCAACAAGTCGGCAGGATTGTCAAGCGTAACATATTTTCGACCCTGTTCGGCGGTATGTTTCAGCAATGTAGTTTTGCCGATTTGCCTTGCACCGTTGATTAACAGTACTTTAAAACTGTTTGAAACTCTCAAAATATCATCGGAAAGCGTGCGTAATAAATATTCCATCTTGCTGATTATAAATTATCTAATTTAAGAAGTCGTAAATCCACACCCGAATAATGGATTTACGCTTTTTTCGATGCAAAGGTAGTATTATTTTTCAAAACAGGATTTTCCTTGAATGATTTTGTGCAACTCATTTTTCAAAAAATACGCGATGTGATTTTTGTGTATAAACGTAATTACTTTTGATTGTTAAATATAAAACAGAATAAAATGGAAAATTTGATTTTTATAATATCGCTGATTTGTTGTGTTGCTTGCAGTGATAAAAATTGCGACAACACAGCAATTTCCGACGAGACAGCAATTTCCGACGAGCCGTTTCGTCCGGCCTATCATTTTACACCGCCAAAAAACTGGTGCAACGATCCCAACGGAATGGTCTATTATGCAGGCGAATACCACCTCTTTTACCAATACAATCCGCAAGGGACAAAATGGGGAAATATGTCGTGGGGACATGCCGTAAGCGTTGATTTGACGACTTGGCAACACATGCCTGTGGCCTTGTTTCCCGACAAGTTGGGCGATATTTTTTCGGGTAGCGCAGTGGTTGATGAAAACAATACCGCAGGATTTCAAACGGGCAACGAAAAGACTTTGCTCGCTTTTTACACTTACAACAAGAACGGACAAACGCAAGCGTTGGCTTACAGTACCGATAAAGGTCGGAATTGGACGAAGTATTCTCAAAACCCCGTTTTACGACCGGAAGGCAATAAACCGGATTTTCGCGATCCGAAAGTTTTGTGGTATGCACCCGAAAATAAATGGATTATGGCTTTGGCGGCAGGTAATGTGATTGAATTTTATTCGTCAACTAATGCAAAAAAATGGAAATACGAAAGCAGATTCGGCGCAGAATACGGCAATCACGACGGCATTTGGGAATGTCCCGATTTATTCCAAATCGGGGAAAAATGGATTCTGCTTGTAAATAATTCACGTAACGGCGATAACAGCGGTTCGGCCACACAGTATTTTGTCGGCAATTTTGACGGAAAAACATTTACTTCCGAAAGTCCGCAGCAAGGGCAACCCGCACATTGGCTCGACTACGGCAAAGACCACTACGCTATGGTTACATGGGCTAATGCGCCCAACAACCGCAAAATAGGACTTGCTTGGATGTCGAACTGGGAATATGCCAACGAAACGCCAACAAAGCATTTTCGTAGCGCGATGTCCGTTCCCCGCGAACTGACTTTGATTCGTGAAAACGGAAAATATCTCTTGAAAAATGAGCCTGTCAGGGAAATGGAAAATTTGAGAGGCGAAAAAACAACTTTTTCATCCATTGAAATATCCGGCAACGGAACCGTGAAAGATTTGCCGGTTTCGGGTTTGTACGAAATTCTAATTGATATGGAAAAGCAAACCGCGCAACAGTTCGGTTTCAAATTAAAAAATTCAAAAACCGAAGAAGTTACGGTTTTGTTTGATTTTCAGAATAATATATTTTCCATTAACAGGACGAAAAGCGGCATTGTGAATTTTAGCGAGCGTTTTCCGGCGACTACGATTGCCCCTCTGGCTGTAAAAAATGAGTATCAACTGCGCGTGTTGGTAGATAAATGTTCGATTGAAGCATTTCTTGACGGCGGCGAAATGAGTATGACAAACCTCGTTTTCCCAAATGAACCGTACAACACAATCGAATTTTTCGGCAAAAACGGAAAATATACAATCAATAACTTTGCAATCATTAAATTACAATAATATGAAAAATAAAACAATTGCAGGAATCGGCGAAATTCTCTGGGACGTTTTGCCAACCGGAAAAGTGTTGGGCGGAGCGCCCGCTAATTTCGCGTACATTACCGCTCAATTCGGTTTTAACGGCTATGCCGTAAGCGCCATCGGCAACGATTTGTTGGGAAAAGAAATCCTGGACAATTTGGCGGAAAAGCGACTTGATTTTCTAATTGAAAGTGTTGATTTTCCGACAGGAACGGTTCAGGTAACGCTGAATGAAGAAGGCGTTCCGCAGTATGAAATTTGCGAAAATGTGGCTTGGGACAATATTCCAATTACGCAACACAGCAACGATTTGGCGCGGATTTGCGACGCGGTTTGTTTTGGCTCGCTGGCGCAACGCAACGCTGTTTCGCGCCGTTCTATCTATCAATTTTTGGAACTTGTGCCCGCCGGTGCGCTGAAAATCTTTGACATCAATCTTCGAGGGCATTTTTATTCGGAAGAAATTATTGAAAATTCTTTGAAAAAATGCAATATCCTGAAGATTAACGACGAAGAAGTAATTTCCATCGCAAAACTTCTCGGCTATGACGGATTGTCCGAACAGGAAATATGCCGGTGTTTATTGCAGGAATACAATTTGAGAATGGTCGTTGAAACCAAAGGAGCAACAGGCAGTTATGTTTTGACTGCCAACGAAACTTCCTATTTGGAAACGCCGAAAGTACATGTAGCCGACACGGTTGGCGCGGGCGATTCGTTTACCGGCTCGTTTGTGGCGGCTTTGCTCAACGGCGAGTCCATTCGCAATGCGCATAAATTGGCGGTCGAGGTTTCGGCTTATGTTTGTACGCAGCACGGCGCCATGCCGAAATTACCCGATGCTTTTATTGAACTTTATAAATGATTCACACGAATATGAAAACAAAAAACAATCTTTTTCAGTTAGTTCCCGTAATGTTAGCATTTTTTGCGATGGGTGCGGTAGATTTGGTGGGCATCGCTTCCAATTATGTGAAGGACGATTTCGGTTTGTCCGACACGATGGCAAACCTGTTTCCGTCGATGGTATTTTTTTGGTTCTTTATCTTTTCCGTTCCTACCGGATTGTTGATGAACAAGATAGGACGCCGAAAAACCGTTTTGTTGAGTTTAATTGTAACGGTGGCGGCATTGCTTGTGCCGGTCGTAAATTACAGTTTTACGCTGATGCTGGTTTCGTTTTCGTTGCTGGGCATAGGCAACACTTTGATGCAAGTTTCGCTTAATCCGTTAATTTCCAACTTGGTGTCGGATAATAAACTGGCCAGTACGCTTACTTTGGGGCAATTCGTGAAGGCCATCGCGTCCTTTGCTGCTCCGCTGACTGCCGGTTGGGCGGCTTTATTGTTCGGAAACTGGCGGCTTTTTTTCCCGCTGTATGCTTTGCTGACGGCTCTTTCGTTCATTTTTTTAGGTATAACTTCCATAAAAGAAGAACCTTACGAAAGCAAATCTTCATTTGTAGATTGTTTCCGGTTGCTGGGGAAATCGCAAATTCTACTGTTTTTCATTGGAATTATGGCGCACGTAGGTGTTGATGTCGGCATCAACGCCACCGCTCCGAAAATTCTGATGGAACGTACCGGAATGACGCTGATAGATGCAGGATTGGCGACAAGCGTGTATTTTTTGTTCCGTGTGGTCGGCTGTTTTTCGGGAACGTTTATTCTGGTTCGTATGAAAATGTATAAGTTTTTCGTTATCAGCATAATATGTATGGCATTGTCGGCTACCGGCTTATTCCTTTTTTCCGATACCTCACTGCTGTATATCGCTATCGCTCTGGCCGGTTTCGGCAATTCCAATATTTTCCCGATGATTTTCTCCAAAGCCTTGCAATCGGTGCCCGAACGCGACAATGAAGTGTCCGGCCTGATGATTATGGGTATCGCCGGCGGCGCGGTTTTCCCGCTGCTGATGGGCGTTGTTTCCGACAGGTTGGATAGTCAGTCGGGAGCGGTGATAGTCGTTGCA
>JAISNS010000312.1 GCA_031276105.1 Dysgonamonadaceae bacterium | reverse complement strand
TTTTCTTCCAGGTATTTTTGGATGGCCGAATACGACTGAAATTCTCCATAGATTAAAACTACGTTTTCTTCTTCATCGTATTCTACTTCATCGACTCCGAAGTCGATCAGTTCCAATTCCAATTCTTCCCGGTCGCTGTTTTCTTTCGGCGTGATTTTGAAAACGCATTTGTGGTCGAAAAGGAACTGCAAGCTTCCGCTCGTTCCTAACGAACCGCCGTATTTGTTGAAATAGCTCCGTATGTTGGCTACCGTCCGGGTCGGGTTATCGGTGGCTGTTTCTACGACGATGGCAATGCCGTGCGGCCCGTATCCTTCGTAAACCATTTCTTTGTAGTCGCTTGCATCTTTGGACGTTGCTTTTTTAATTGCCCGTTCCACGTTTTCTTTCGGCATGTTTTCCTTTTTCGATTGCTGAATCAAAACGCGCAAACGCGGATTGGTATCCGGGTCGGAACCGCCTTCTTTGACGGCAATCGTAATCTGCTTGCCCAATTTGGTAAATACGCGAGCCATATTGCCCCATCTTTTTAGCTTGGTCGCTTTTCTGTATTCAAATGCTCTTCCCATGATTTCAATATATAATTTTACGGTTTATAAGATTTTAGATAAAAGATTATCGTAGTTGTGCGTTTAACTTCTCTTCCAGATTTTTCCGGATGCGCAACATGAGCGATTCTATTTGTTTGTCAGTCAATGTTTTTTCTTCGTCTTGCAACGTAAAGCTTACGGCGTATGATTTTTTGCCTTCCGGTAAATTCTTGCCTTCGTAAACGTCGAACAGGTTTACTTCTTTCAACAGTTTTTTGTCGGTTTGGAAAGCAATTTTTTCGATGTCGGCAAAGGTGATATTTTTGTCGATCAGCAAAGCTAAATCTCTTTTTACGGAGGGAAATTTGGTTATTTCGGAATATTTAATCCGGGAATTTTTGTTTTCTTTCATCAGGCAATCCCAGTCCAGTTCGGCGAAATAGACTTCGGCATTGATATCGAATTTCCTGCAAATTCCTTTTTGCAGGATTCCCAAAGCGCCCAATTGCCGGCCGGCCACGGTTTCGACGGACAAGGCTGCCGAAAAAATATCGCTGTCGAACGGTTTGTAGATTATCTTTTTCCGGCTGACGCCCAAGCGAAGCAAAATGTTTTCTACGTAAGCTTTTAGTTCGTAAACGGATGTCTTTTCGTCCGGATGCGCCCAGTTGTTGACGACCGAATGTCCCGTTAGCCACAATGATAATTTAAATGCTTCTTTGACAGCCGACAAGTAGTTATCTTCCTTTTGTTTTTCCGGGAAAAGGGCGTAGGTGTTTCCAAATTCATAGAATTTCACGTCCGGATGTTTGCGGTTGCGGTTATATTCGATCGATTCTAATCCGCCGAATAACAGGGTTTGACGCATAACGCCCAATTCGGCGCTTATCGGATTTTGCAACACTACGCAGTTACTTTTCGGATAAGCAGTTAAATCTTCGTAATAAGCGGCCGAAGTCAACGAATTGTTTAGGATTTCGTTAAAGCCGGCTCCGGTAAGTTGTTCGGAGATACTGTTTTGCAATTTGTGGCTCCGGTCGATTTCCGTTTCATACGACAAATTGGATTTCACTTCCTCGTGCGTTTCTATATTGTTGTAGCCGTAAATGCGGAGTATATCTTCGACCACATCCACTTCGCGGGTTACATCGACCCGGTAAGTAGGGATGCTTAATGTCCAACCGGTTTCCTGTTTATTTGTAATTTCAATTTCAAGGCTTTTCAGGATTGTTTCGATCGTTTCGACCGGAATTTCTTTGCCGATTAAGTTAGCGGCTTTCCGGAGGTTCAATTCGACAGTCCGGTTCGGTTGTTTTATCGGGTAAATGTCTTGGATTTCGCCTGTGATGCTTCCGCCGGCAACTTCTTTAATCATCAGGGCTGCCCGTTTCAATACATAAAGCGTGTTGTTCGGGTCGGTTCCCCGTTCGAAACGGAAGGAGGCGTCCGTATTTAATCCGTGGAAACGGGCGGTTTTACGAATCCATGCAGGATTGAAACAGGCCGATTCGAGGAATATGTCGCGGGTCGATTCGGTAACGCCCGAATGAAGTCCGCCGAATACTCCGCCGATACACATGCCTCCTTCGCTGTTGCAGATCATTAAATCTTTGTCCGACAGTTTTCTTTCGATGCTGTCTAAAGTAACGAATGGCGTTCCTTCGGGAAGCGTTTTGACGATAACTTTATTTCCTTTAATTTCCCGTAAATCAAAAGCATGAAGCGGTTGTCCGGTTTCGTGCAGGATGTAGTTGGTAATGTCCACGACATTGTTAATGGGTCGAAGTCCGATGGTTTCCAGACGTTTTTTCAACCAGTCGGGGCTTTCTTTGACTGTCAGGTTTTTCAGGGTTACTCCCGAATAGCGCGGACAGGCTTCGGTATTTTCGACTTCTACCGTTATTGCCGGAGTGGGGTCGTCTATTTTGAATGTTTCGACACTGGGCTTGCGGGCGAAACAGGGGGATTGGTTTACAGATAAACAGGCTGCCAAATCGCGGGCAACGCCGTAGTGTGAAGCGGCGTCGATTCGGTTGGGTGTAATGTCCACTTCCAGTACGTAATCGCTTTCGACTTTGTAATAGTCTTTGGCCGGGAGTCCGGTTGTTGCGTCGTGGGGTAAAACGATAATTCCTTCGTGGCTGGTTCCGATACCGATTTCGTCTTCGGCGCAAATCATTCCGTTGGATTCTACGCCCCGGATTTTGGATTTTTTGATGGTAAACGATTCTTCCCCGGAATATAACTGTGTGCCGACCGTGGCGACCACTACTTTTTGTCCGGCTGCTACATTCGGCGCTCCGCAAACAATTTGCAGCGGTTCGCCCGAACCGGTATCTACCGTTGTTACATGCAGGTGATCCGAATCGGGATGCGGCTCACAAGTTAATACCTGCCCGATTACCAAGCCTTTTAATCCGCCTTTAATGGCTTCGATTTCTTTTATGCTTCCGGTTTCCAAGCCGATCGAAGTTAGCGCTTCTGCGATCGCTTCCGACGATAAAGCCGTTGGCAAATAGTCCTTTAACCAATTATAAGAAATATTCATGCGTTATGTAATTTGTTCAAAAATGCTCGGCAAAATTAGATGAAAAACTCAGATTTTCCAAGCGTGTGAAATAAAAATCAAGGCCACCCCATCACGTTTACTACCGTACTCTCACGTACAAATGCTATCTTTGTAGCTTTAATCAATTTATTGTTTAACAATTAATTTGTAAGTTTATGGACGGATATTGTAGCCTTGACGTGCGCAAAGATAGCATATTTGCTGGTATTTTGGGTGCAGCGGGTAAAAAAATTTTAGAAGAGCGCTATGATACACTTCTCCGAACATCTCGGTTATTGCATCTATGGCGGTACTGGGGACATTCAATCGGCGCCCTACCTCAATTTTTATCCGTTTGTGTGTAATTGGAGATTTAATGCTAACTTTGCTGCATTTATGAAAATTGGTACAATTACATTTGACGATTGCCCGGTCTTTTTAGCTCCGATGGAAGACGTTACCGACCTTTCTTTCCGCCTGTTGTGTAAAGAATATGGCGCTGATTTGGTTTATACGGAATTTATTTCGAGCGACGCATTGATTCGTCAGGTGAATAAAACGCAGGCAAAATTGGCCATAGAAGATAAGGAACGTCCGGTGGCCATACAGATTTACGGGAAAGATCCGGCCACAATGGTCGAAGCCGCCCGGATTTGTGAGGAAGCCCGTGCCGACATCTTAGATTTGAATTTCGGTTGTCCCGTGAAAAAAGTTGCCGGAAAAGGCGGAGGCGCCGGCTTGTTGCGTAATCCCGGATTAATGTTGGAAATCACCCGCGAAACAGTCAAAGCCGTTAAGATTCCCGTTACGGTAAAAACCCGCTTGGGATGGGACAATGACAGTAAGATTATCGTTGATTTAGCCGAAAGTCTGCAAGATTGCGGTATTGCGGCGATAGCCGTTCATGGCCGTACCCGTTCGCAGATGTACGCAGGCGAAGCCGACTGGTCGTTGATCGGCGAAGTAAAAAACAATCCGAGGATGTATATCCCGGTTATCGGCAACGGCGATATTACTTCTCCCGAATTGTGCAAACAAGCATTCGACCGTTATGGAGTCGATGCAGTCATGATCGGACGTGGAAGTATCGGCGCTCCCTGGATTTTCAGGGAAGTAAAATATTTTCTGAAACAGGGCGAAAAACTGTCGGCAGAACCTTTTGGCTATTATTTAGCTATTCTTAAGAGGCAAATTCGGCAAAGCGTTGCCCGCTTAGACGAAAGACGAGGCATCTTACATTGCCGGCGACATATTGCTGCAAGTCCGTTATTCAAAGGTATCCCGGATTTCAAACCGACGCGAGTAGCCCTGTTAAGAGCCAATACGGTTGACGAATTATTTGCCATTATGGATGATATTTCTCCGGTTTAATATCTTTTTGCAATAAATAGCATTTAATTAACATTTTTTAGTCGAAAAAATTTGGAAGTAATTCAATATAAGTCTTATCTTTGCTCCGTAGTTTTTTCATAATAGTATTAGATTTAAGGTTAACAAAGATTGGATTAGGGAGTTCGTGAGAATTCCCTTTTTCTTGTGCCATAACTTTTACTTTCATTTTCAACAGTTTACGGATAAAATAGAAAAACGGCGGAACTCGCGTCCTGCCGTTTTTCACCGTTTTAATCAAAAAAGTTAGTCTAAAAGAAATAGTATTTTATAAATTATCAATTATCCGGTAATTTTTTTAATTCCTCAAAATTCAACGAAGAAGAATATCCGGCCAGAAGTTCTAAATCAATATCCCCGGTCAAGTTTATCAAGCTAAATCCTTTCGAATCTTCCGACACTATAATCAATTCATTAATAACGCCTTTCGTTTCTCTCACTTTGACAAGCAACTGTAAATTATCGTTTTTGACGGAATAAACTTCCGTTAAATCTTTTGATTTTTCCATAATCAAGCAGGCCGCATTATAATATTCTTTGCTTAAATCCGTATCTTTCGAGGCAATTATTTGTATATTTTCCAGTCCTTCGATTGCATTTAATAATTCCGGCGAGCCTAAATCCTGTTCCTTGATCCGGTCAAACATTTTTTCACCGATAGATATTGCTTGGAGGTTATCTTCCGTTCCGTATTTTTCAAGGAAAACAGTTGCCGGCGTTTGCGCAGGAGAAGATAAAGATACAAGAGTAGCCAATAACCCGAAGCATACGATTTTTTTCATTTCTGTAATTTTTTATGTAAAAAATCCGTTTTTTCCTGCCTGACGGAATCAAGTGTTTCATTCCAAATATTCTTTTTTTCAATCAATTGCAGAACCGACGATACTTTTGCTATCACTCGTTCGGTTTCTTTTACGGCATCTTGAGGATCGGCGCATGTATCCGTAAATATCCTGTCCATTTGTTTTTCCTGTTGATAGTGTGTATAAAAACCCACTCCGACAGTAAGCAAAATCAGCACAGAAGCAGCTATTTTCATCGCCGGATAAAATGGCGGTTTTAGAGGTTCGGTTATCCGGTTTATCAATCTTTTAGGCGCTTTTATTGCCGATTGCCTGTTTATTAAAGCAAATAAAGGTTGATAGATTTTCATGTCTTCGGGAAGTTCATTCCCCGAAAAGAAGGCAAACAAGTACTGTTCTTCTTCCAACGAAGTTTTGCAGACCCAATAACGTTCCAACAATTGTTTAATCTCTTGTGTGTTCATTGAAAAATTCTTTTAGTTTTTGCCGGGACCGGAACAGATTCACTTTTACCTGTTCTTCCGGGATATTCAATACTTCTGCTATTTGTTTGTAAGAAAACCCTTCTACTGTTCTGAGTTGGAAAACCGTCCGTTGTTTTTCGGGTAATTGTTCGATACATTTTTCCAGCATCACTGTTTGCTCTTCTTCTTCAAGCCGGTCCTGTGAACTGGACTTTTGTTCTACAATATCGAAATTATCAGGAATCGGTTCCTGCCGATTATCTTTTAAAGCAATCTTATTCAGCGCAATATTCCGTGTTGACCGAAAACAGTAAGCTTCTATGCTTTGAATGGAATCCCATTTTTCCTTTTTTTGCCACACATGAAACAAGGTATCTTGAACAACATCTTCCGCATCCTGTTTGTTTCCCGTTATGTTCAAAGCCAAGCGGAACAACTTGTCAACTATTGGAAGTATCTGTTTTCTGAATATATCATGCTTCATGTTTTTTAAAGACGGGTGAAAAAGAAAAATGTTACAGTTTGTTCCCGATTTTTTTTAGGGCATCGTATTTTTACCCCGGTAAAAAAGAATAAATATTTTGTATTTAATATTTTACATACTG
>JAISNS010000202.1 GCA_031276105.1 Dysgonamonadaceae bacterium | reverse complement strand
GTTTATTTCCTTCTTTGGAAAATATATCGTTTCACAGAAGAAAATTTGGATTTTAGTTATGAATACAACAAAGTTAATTTTACCTTGTTTACGGGGCGTAGTTGGCGATTGGGTTTATTACTCAACGTTAATGACGGCTGAACAAATCTCAAAATAGATAAAAACTGCAAAAGATATTCGCGAAGCAAAATCATTAGATGAAGAACTTCAGCGAGATTTGAAAGAACGCAAAAAACAGATTGCAAATATCTATATTTAATGTACAAAACGATACCGCGCAAAGTATAATTCGCAAAGTAGCTGATATTGAATCCTCCTTTCCTTGAAAATCTATTTTTCCGTCTTCCGGGAGGCGAAGCGAGTTATGATATAATCTCTTTCCTTATTGTAAAAAACGGGCAGAAAATAAACCGCCCTCCGCTTTCCTCTCCCTTTGACAAAACAATTGATAATGAATCTTTTTTATTTCTTACTATCCAGATGACAATAAATTACTTGATGTGTTTTTTACGATATGTAATAATCTGGTTTTCATTAATTTAACATAAACAAATTATGAGAGTTTGATTTTATTTATTTACCTTTGACACGATTTTAGCTGATGTTAAATAGATAAACTAAATCATGAAAAGCAGTTTTATTCATACTTACGTATCCGTCGATTGTGTCGTATTCGGATTTGACAACAATCAACTTCATATCCTTTTGGTGCAGCGCAATGCAGGAGAAAATGATTTCAATGACCTGAAATTGCCCGGAAGCCTCATTTTCAACGAAGAAGATGTGGACGACGCCGCACACAGGGTATTGTACGAACTCACCGGCATCAAGAAAATGACTTTGAAACAGTTCCGCTGCTTTGCCGCACCCGACAGAGCCGGTAATCCGGAAGACATGAAATGGCTGGATCAGGCTTATCAACCGAATATCAATCGTTTGATTACGGTTGCTTATCTCTCCCTCTGTAAAATCGACCGGAAATTAATCAACATATCCAAATATAGATCCTCGAAATGGACGCCCGTCAGCCAAATCCCGAAAATGCCTTTCGACCACAACAAAATAGTGGAGGAATCGCTGAACGAAATCCGAAACTGGGTGAAAAACGAACCGGCCATTTTGTTCGAACTCTTACCGGTCAAATTTACGGCAACCGAACTGCGATTCCTCTACGAAGCTATTTACAACCGGAAACACGATGTGCGGAATTTCCATAAAAAAATCGCCCAAATGGAATACATTTATCCGCTGGACGAAAAACAGGAAAATGTGAAACACCGCGCCGCCCGCTATTACAAATTCGATAAAATTGTGTACAACAAACGGAAAGTGGGTATTTAAAACACTCGAATAAACAGATAAAATCGAATCATAAAAATATGTATTTATTAGGTTACGACATAGGAAGTTCTTCGGTAAAAGCCTGTCTGGTAGAAGCCGAATCGGGAAAGACTGTTGCGCAGGATTTCTTTCCGAAAGTAGAAATGCCGATCATGGCCTGCAAGCCGGGATGGGCGGAACAAAATCCCGAATCGTGGTGGGAAAATCTCAAATTGGCCAACGAATCGGTACTGAAACAATCGGGCGTGGCCGCCGGAGACATCAAAGCCATCGGTATTTCCTGGCAAATGCACGGACTGGTTTTGACGGACAAGAACAAAAAAGTGTTGCGTCCCGCCATCATCTGGTGCGACAGTCGCGCCGTTCCGTATGGCGAAAAGGCCTTCGCAAGCTTGGGAAAAGAGGAATGTCTTTCCCGCCTGCTTAATTCTCCGGGCAATTTTACGGCAGCCAAACTGGCTTGGGTGAAAGACCATGAACCGTCTATCTATGAGCGAATCGACAAATTTATGTTGCCCGGCGATTATATCGGCATGAAATTAACCGGCGATATTGTGATGACGGTGGAAGGACTGTCCGAAGGTATTTTTTGGGATTTCAAAGAAAATAAACTGTCCGATAAAGTATTGGATTACTTTGGTTTCGACCGCAGTTTGGTTCCGGAAATCAAGCCGGTTTTCGGCGTGCAGGGACTTGTTTCCGCAGGCGCCGCCGCCGAATTGGGATTGAAGGAAGGAACCCCGGTTTGTTACCGCGCCGGCGATCAACCGAACAACGCCCTTTCGCTCAACGTATTCAATCCGGGAGAAGTCGCTTCTACGGCAGGCACTTCCGGCGTCGTTTACGGGGTGTTGGGACAGGTCAACTACGATCCCTTATCGCGCGTCAATACCTTTGCGCACGTCAATCACACGGCGGAGCAAACCCGTTTGGGCGTTTTGCTTTGCATCAACGGTACCGGTATTCTCAATTCATGGCTGAAGCGAAACATCGTTTCCCTTTCCTACGACGAGATGAACCGGCTGGCGGCGCAATCGCCGATCGGAAGCAAAGGACTGTCCGTCATCCCTTTCGGAAACGGAGCCGAGCGGATGCTGGAAAACCGCGAAAGCGGATGTTCGATTCACAATATCAATTTCAATATTCATAATCAGGCGGATATTATCCGGGCGGCGCAGGAGGGCATCGTCTTTTCGTTCCGTTACGGCATGGAAATCATGCGGGAGATGGGCATGGAGATTAGCCTGATCCGCGCCGGAAACGCCAACATGTTTCTAAGTCCGGTTTTTCGCCAAGCGTTGGCCGGAGTCAGCGGCGCCGTCATCGAACTGTACGAAACGGATGGAGCCGCCGGAGCCGCCAAAGGCGCCGGAATCGGTGCAGGCATCTACGCCTCCAACAGGGAAGCGTTCGCTTCGCTCGAAAAACTCGCCGTCGTCGAACCGGTAGTTTCCGAGAAAGAACAATACCGCGAAGCCTACGAGCAATGGAAAGAAAAGGTGAAAGGTGAAAGGTGAAGGGTGCAAGGGAAAGGAATGAATTTAATCAAAAAACCAACAATATGAAAAAAGAAGTTGAAAATAAAACGGTAAAGAGTTTTGAAGATTTAATGGTATGGAAAGCGTCAATGAATTTGGCTGTCAATGTCTATGAAATCCTTAACTGTTGTAACGATTATGGATTAAAAGATCAAATGCAAAGGGCGGCGGTTTCAATTCCTTCCAATATAGCAGAAGGTTTTGAAAGAATGTCGGATAAGGAATTTGTTCATTTTTTGTATATAGCAAAAGGTTCTTGTGCTGAATTAAGAACACAATTATATTTATCAATAAAACTAAATTATTTATTAAAAAAAGAAGGTGTAGAAGTGATAAAAAAGACGGAGGAGATTTCCAAGATGCTCTATAAATTGATTTTATATCGCAAAACGAAAGAGTAGCTTGCGTTCTTTTGCCTTTTGCCTTTTACCTTTCGCCTAAAAAATTATTTTTTATGTCTATATTAACAGGTAACAAAGCGTTTTTCCCTGAAATTGGGAAAATCAAGTTTGAAGGAAAGGAAAGCAAAAACCCGTTAGCTTTCCGTTGGTACGATGAAAACCGGGTCGTGTTGGGTAAACCCCTGAAAGACTGGTTGCGTTTCTCTATGGCCTATTGGCACACGCTCTGCGCCGAAGGAGGCGATCCGTTTGGCGGCGGAACGAAAAAATTCCCGTGGAACAGCGGTGCGGACGCTATCAGCCGCGCCAAGTACAAAATGGACGCCGCTTTTGAGTTTATGACGAAAACCGGTATCCCGTTCTACTGCTTTCACGACGTGGACTTGGTCGAAGAAGGCAATTCCCTGTCGGAGTACGAAAGCAATCTTGCGAAAATCGTCGATTACGCCAAAGAAAAACAGGCGGCTTCCGGCATCCGATTGCTTTGGGGAACGGCCAATGTATTCAACCACAGCCGTTACATGAACGGGGCGGCAACTAATCCGGATTTTGCATCGCTCGCTTATGCCGGGGCGCAAATCAAGAACGCCATCGACGCAACCATTGCTTTAGGCGGAGCAAATTACGTATTCTGGGGCGGACGCGAAGGCTATATGAGCTTGCTGAACACCAACATGAAACGCGAAAAAGAACACTTAGCTCGCATGTTGACCCTTGCCCGCGATTATGGCCGCAAACAAGGCTTCCAAGGAACGTTCCTGATTGAACCGAAACCGATGGAACCGACCAAGCATCAATACGATGCCGATACGGAAACCGTTATCGGATTCTTGCGTCATTACGGCTTGGAGAAGGATTTCAAAGTCAACATCGAAGTCAACCACGCTACGCTGGCCGGCCACACGTTTGAACACGAATTGCAGGCCGCCGCCGATGCAGGCCTTCTGGGTTCTATCGACGCTAACCGCGGCGACTATCAAAACGGGTGGGATACCGACCAGTTCCCCATCGACGTTTACGAGCTGACGCAGGCTTGGCTGATTATCCTCGAAGCCGGCGGTTTGGGACATGGCGGAACGAATTTCGACGCGAAAACCCGCCGTAATTCGACCGATTTGGAAGACATCTTCATCGCTCACATTGCGGGAATGGACGTCTTTGCCCGGGCACTGCTGACGGCAGCCGACATCCTCGAAGATTCGGATTACCGGAAAATGCGCGCCGAACGCTACGCTTCTTTCGATTCCGGAAACGGTAAAGCGTTTGAAGAAGGTAAATTAACGCTGGAAGATTTGCGCAACATCGCAGCTAAAAACGGCGAACCGGCTCAAATCAGCGGGAAACAGGAACTGTATGAAGCATTAATCAATATGTATGTTTAACAGAGGTTGTCTAAAAAGTCCTTTTGTCATTGCGGGATGCCTTTGAAAAAGCGTGTCATCCCGCGCTTGACGCGGGATCCCCTGAATAACGCAGGTTTAAAATACTCATTTAGTTGTCGTTAAAGGGGATTGCGGGTCAAGCCCGCAATGACAAACGGACTTTTTAGACAGCGCCCTTTAATCTTATTTATCATGAAAAATAGAGAGTATAATTTGAGTTATATTGTGGCGATTACCTTAGTCGCCACTCTGGGCGGTTTACTGTTCGGATACGACACGGCGGTCATTTCGGGAGCGGAAAAAGGGTTGGAAGCTTTCTTTCTGCAGGCGCAGGATTTTCAGTACGGCAAAATCCTGCACGGTATTACCTCGTCGAGCGCCCTGATCGGTTGTGTTGTTGGAGGAGCCATATCCGGTTTCTTTGCCTCCCTGTTCGGAAGGCGGGACTCGCTTCGGATAGCTTCCGTCCTGTTTTTCCTGTCGGCGTTGGGGTCTTATTACCCGGAATTTCTGTTCTTTGAGAAAGGCGTTCCGACGATGGATCTTTTGATTGCGTTCAACCTTTACCGAGTATTGGGCGGCGTCGGCGTCGGTTTGGCGTCGGCCATTGTTCCGATGTACATTGCCGAGATAGCCCCTTCGCGCATACGGGGAACGCTGGTTTCCTGCAATCAGTTCGCGATCATCTTCGGGATGCTGGTGGTTTACTTCGTCAACTTTTTGATATTGGGCGACCATACCAATCCGGTGATCGACAAGGACGCCGCAAGCGGTTTGCTTTCCGTCAATGCGGCTTCCGACCCGTGGACAATTGCCACCGGCTGGCGCTACATGTTCGGTTCGGAAGCATACGTAGCGGCGGTATTCTGCTTTCTGCTTTTCTTCGTTCCGAAAACGCCGCGCTACTTGGCATTGATCGGTCAGCGGGAAAAAGCTTTATCGGTGCTGACGAAAATTAACGGGACGATTAAAGCGAAAGAAATCATGTCGGACATCGAAGCAACGTCGAGAGAAAAGAAAGAAAAACTGCTGTCTTACGGTGCAACCGTCATTGTTATCGGGATTCTGTTGTCTGTCTTTCAGCAAGCGATTGGGATTAACGCCGTTCTGTATTACGCGCCGCGGATATTCGAAAGCGCCGGTGCGGAAGGAGGCGGCATGTTGCAAACCGTCATCATGGGGATTGTGAATATCGTGTTTACGGTGATAGCCATTGTTACGGTCGACCGCTTTGGACGCAAACCGTTGCTGATTATCGGTTCGATCGGAATGGCGGCCGGCGCTTTTGCGGTAGCGTTGTGCGACAGTTTCGCCGTCAAAGGAATTGTTCCGGTACTTTCCATCATTGTATATGCGGCGTTCTTCATGATGTCGTGGGGGCCGATATGCTGGGTTTTGATTGCCGAGATATTCCCGAATACGATTCGGGGGAAAGCGGTAGCCCTTGCGGTGGCTTTTCAGTGGATATTCAATTACATTGTGTCGTCCACTTTCCCGCCGCTGTACGATTTCAGTCCGATGCTTGCCTACGGCTTGTATGGGGCGGTGTGCGTGTTCGCGGCGCTTTTCGTGTGGAAATGGGTGCCCGAAACCAAAGGGAAAACGCTGGAAGAGATGAATAAACTCTGGCGGAAGTAAGAGCTTTAGCGATGGTTCCGGTATATCCGGTGCA